>JAKQCH010000303.1 GCA_029573825.1 Spirochaetota bacterium
TGTCCGTTACCGAAACACGGAGATAGTCAAGCTTTCGGTTAAATCTGTCAGTGAGCATAATCAATACCTGTATAAATACCGTGCTGTGAGAAGGACTTCCCTCCCGGAAACATTATTAGCACAGGAATACTGAATTTCAAATGTTGGTACCGCATTTTCATTTATCCGCACCACATGATAATACGTAAAAATCATCGATGACGCATACACAAGCACATTCGCCAGGACCGCAAAAGTGATTCGCTGCGCCGCCCTGTCGTAGTCCCTTTCGTATTCATCGACTGTTTTGTATCCTCCATCAGGATCCTCGAAATAAAGCCGGTGGTCGGGATCCATGGACTCATTGGCGTCGCGTGCCGAATAATACAGAGACCTCCGGTATTTCCAGTCCGAATAACAGTAGTACAGCGACCAGAGGCCTATTACCTTCAATGAGGCGAAGGTAATGCCGAATCCCGTATTTCCCGTATAAAAATGCCCCCCTCCCGGCACCAGGAGGTCAAGAAGCAGCGCCTTCCTTAACGATACTTTCTCCCCGCCCTGCGGTGTCAAGTTATTAATGCATTCCCCGGCATGTACCGTCTCATCTGATCCCGTTTCTCTCTCGGCACCGCTGTCGTTCATCGAATAATAATACAGCACTTCTCGGTGAAAGCAGTCCACCTCAGGGGTTCCGTTCCCAGCTGCAAAGAGAGGTGTCCCGGTGAATATACTACAAATCAGAAAAAGTTGTAATATTTTTTTATACATACTACATCAATTCAGGTCGATTTCCATCACATTAGAGTGATCACTTTCCCGCCCGCCGTCATGGGCGGTCATCCAGATATATGCCCTGCCCGTATAGCTTCCCACATACACCGCAACTTTCAGCTCCGTCAAACCGGAATGTTTAATACTGCCGAGACGGTAATAGTCATCATAATAGTCTGCCCGGTTACCGGCACTGTCAGGATGCGTCGTTGTTCCATAAAACAGATACACCAGCTCCGTGCTGAGCCCCGTATCGGGATCAACGGTTGCGGTTCCGGTAAAATCCACTATCACATAATCGCCGTTTTCCGAAAGCGCGGCAATAACAGGAACCGGAGCAGGCTTCGCACCTCCCTTTACCAGTTCGGGATTTATGAAATAATCCCGATCAACTGGATCATCAGCACAAAAGCAGAATGGACACAGAACCAGCACCGTAAAAAACGCCATTACTCCTGACGCTGCCATGTTCATATACCTCTTCAACGCCCGGACACCTCGCCTTTCGATAGTTATGCGATGCTGCTATTCATACTAAGCCGTTTTAAAAAAGTTCACCTGCGAGGGGAAACCCTCTCACGTTTATTGCCTCCAATCTCAGGAAGCGCTTCGTGCCTCACCATATAGAGAAAATTATGCCGGAAATATTCGTTATCCGGCTCAATAAGGCATGCCCGTGAATACAACGCAAACGCCTTTTCTCTATTTCCGGATATTTCATAGAGGACACCGAGATTGTTCAGCGCAATGACAGAGTTATTGTTTTCCCGGAGCACCTCTTCAAAGAGAATAGCTGCTTCTTTAAACTGTCCCTTTTCCGCGAGGGCAACGCCGCGGTTGTTTATTCTTTCAGCAGTGCCCCCTGAGGAAACACGGGCCAGATATTTTTTGATGGTAACGGTGTGGTATGTGCTGTTATCAGTCTGCCTTCGGCGTTCATCAACAGGAGGTGATGTATTCCCCGCTTCCGGGGATTGCAGTGATTCAGGTGCTCCCCGGAGAAGCTCCGGGGGCACACAGGGAACCCGGTGCGTGATATGCAGTGTGCTGTATGAATAACATGACAGCAGCAGCACCGGGAACAGAAGGATGCTTCTATATATCAGGGGTAATTGGTTCACTTATTTTTTCTATCGCCCCGGCAGCCTGAAGAATTTTTTTCTCCTGAAAATGGTTTCCCATAATCTGGAGTCCCATGGGAAGCCCGCTGCTGTCCTTTCCTATGGGAACAGATATTCCCGGAAGCGCCGCAAGATTTGCTGATATCGTCAGGATATCCGACATATACATTGAAAGGGGATCACTCACCTTTTCTCCTATGCCGAATGCCGTGGACACCGTGGTGGGTGTTATGATCACATCAACTTTACGAAATGCTTCTTTGAAATCATTTATTATCAGGGTCCTTCCCCGCAGGGCCTTCGTATAATAGGCATCATAATATCCTGAACTGAGAGCAAAGGTACCGAGAATAATACGGCGCTTCACCTCCTTCCCGAATCCCTCCTGACGTGTACGTGTATAAAGATCTCCCAGACGCTTTATATTCCCGGCACGGTATCCGTATCGAACACCGTCATATCGTGCGAGGTTAGAAGAAGCTTCCGCGGTTGCGATGAGATAATATATGGGAACCGCATAATCGGTATATTTCAGGGAAATCGGTTCAATACGGGCTCCCATGCTTTCCAGATCACTGATTTTCTTTTTAATGGCCCCGGTGAGTTCATCCGGCAGCCCCCTGAAGTACTCATCGGGAACACCCACAACAAGGCCCTTCACGCCGTCTGAATCGATGGTGCCGCCAAAATCAATCTCGCGGTCAATGGAAGTGGCGTCCCGCGAATCATGTCCGGAAATCACACCCAGCACCGCCGCTGCGTCATCAACTGTTCGCCCGAAGGACCCTATCTGGTCCAGAGAGGAGGCGAAGGCAACCAGGCCGTAACGCGACACCCGGCCGTATGTGGGTTTTATTCCCACAACGCCACAGAACGCCGCAGGCTGCCGTATTGAACCCCCGGTATCAGATCCCAGAGAGACCGGCGCCATCCCCGCTGACACCGCCGCGGCAGAACCGCCGGAGCTCCCTCCTGGAACTT
The DNA here is from genome assembly GCA_029573825.1 of Spirochaetota bacterium. Classification (GTDB taxonomy): domain Bacteria; phylum Spirochaetota; class UBA4802; order UBA4802; family JAGODF01; genus JAKQCH01. The sequence continues at coordinate 2,856 of JAKQCH010000303.1, forward strand.
TTTCTTGGTTATGCGGATTTTTCACAGGTCCAAAAAAAGAATTTTCTGTTGTGGAGCCCATGGCAAATTCATCCATGTTCGTCTTCCCCAGAGTCAGAAACCCTTTCGCCTTCAATTTCTGATATGCCGTCGCATCATAGGGGGGAATAAAGTTTCGCAGGATTCCCGAAGCGCATGTTGTCAACATGCCTCGTGTGCAGATATTATCTTTCACCGCAATGGGGATACCGTCATATTCCGAAAGAGGAGCGCCCTGCGCCCTGCGGGCATCGGATTCCTCCGCTTCTTTCATTAAGATATCATTGTCAAATGTAATATATGCGTTAATGCTATCATTGTATTTCTGTATTCTTTCACTATATGCACCCGCAAGCTCCCGGGCACTGATTTTTTTCTCCCTTAGAAGCCCGGATAATTCCTTAATTGTTTTTCCTGTCATTTTTTCCCCTGAGAAATATCATATACTGCCTGATAATTCAACTTCTCCTGCCAAAATATTATGCACTCCCATAGCTTTGTCGGAAATCCCGGTCCCGTCAATTATTTTTTGTTATCACAAAATTTACTTCAACCCCGCATAGTGGGAAAATGAAACCCGTTTCACGCACTGATGTATATCTGTATCAACACAGCCATGCAACTGCATATACGCAGTATTCTTGCTCATTCAATAATATTTTCAGACAACCGTTCAGCCTTCTCCAGGAACTGCGTGATATGGTCCGGCAGCGGGGCCTCAAAGCTCACACGTTTCCCGGTATCGGGATGGGTGAACTCCAGATACACCGACGCCAGGAGAAGATACGGCACCCGGTATTTGGCCCACTTCTTGGAATACACGGTGTCCCCCACAATGGGTAAACTCATGGAGGAAAGGTGCACACGTATCTGGTGCGTCCTCCCCGTATGCAGATGAACATCAAAATAGGAAAAAATCCCCTGACGGCTGTTGATAATTTTTTTACAGAATACCTCGGTCAGCGCTTCTTTCCCTTCGTCCAATACTGTCATCTTGTGCCGGTATTTCGGATGACGTGCAATGGGCCTGTCCACAAAAAAATGCCGCTCATCGGGTTTCCCCGCAACCACCGCGCAATATCGTTTTGCCACCCTGCGATCTGCGAACTCCGCCGTCAACAGCTGATGTGCCCTGTCATTTTTTGCCACAACCATGAGTCCCGACGTATCCTTATCCAGGCGGTGAACAATACCGGGCCGTATCTGACCGCCGATCGATGAAAGATCTTTCAGGTGGAACAGCAGCGCGTTTACCAGGGTTGAATCCCAGTTGCCCGGCCCCGGATGCACCACAAGGCCAGGCTGCTTGTTTATCACCGCGATACTGGCGTCCTGATACACAATATCAAGGGGAATATCCTCAGGCAGAATGTCCAGTTCTTCAGGCTCCGGAATGACAATTTTTATACAGTCATCTTCTTTAACTTTATAATTTTGCTTGATACTATTACCATTAACGGTGATAGTATCATCATGAATCAATTTCTGGATATAGCTTCGGGAAAGATCAAGCTCAAGAGAACCGGCAAGAAATCTGTCAATTCTCTCAAGGTGATATTCCTCAGGCACTATAATTTCAAATACTTCAGGTGTATCCATGGCATCAGTTGACCGTATCCTGGGAATAATATCCGACACCGTGCAGACAAAAATTGTCACGGTTGTTTCATACTTTAATATTGTGTACTATTTTGAAATAATAAATTTCATGATACTTCTTTTTTTTATTTTCGGGAAGATACCGGCAGTTCTTGCGGGACTCGCCTTCGCCCTGCTATTATCATGGCACATCATAATGCTGTTTTTCAGGAAGCAGCACCACCGGAAGATACAGCTCTTTCTTATGGATATTCACATTGCCATTTCCGCCGGCATCATTATACGTACGATAACAGCGCCATCAGATTTGTCAACGCTTCACGCATCGCTTCTCGCACTTCGCATAATCATCGTAATTTTTGAATTGTTGCTGATAATCATATTGACCGATGAAGAAGTAATCGCTTCCTTTTGAGACATGGGAAGATATCTCCCTTATTCCGCCGGAAAAATAATAGTGAACGCTGTCCCCTGACTTCTGTCCAGTGATATCTCGCCGAAAAGCTGGCTCGTGAGGGCATTGACAAGCTGTAGTCCCAAAGTTTCCGATTGTGTAAAATCAATATCTTCAGGGATACCTCCTCCGTTATCCCGCACCGACAGGACATAATTGCCTTCAGTAAATCTGAATATGACAAACACATTTCCGTTTTGCGAATCGGGAAATGCATATTTTATAGCATTTGATACCAGCTCGTTAATTATCAATGCACAGGGAATTGCACGGTCAATACCGATATACAGGTCATCAGCCTGAATAGTGACAGCCACCTTACCTGAAACATGTGAATACGTTCCGGAAATATCACCGACAAGGTTCCTGATGAAATCATTCATATCGATACATGCGAGGTCCTTCGACTGGTACAACTTCTCATGGACAAGGGCCATTGACCGGACCCTGCTCTGACTGTCAGTGAAGAGCTTACGGTCACCCTCGTCCTTTATTCGGGACGCCTGCAGATTTAAAAGGCTTGAAATGACCTGCATGTTGTTCTTCACCCTGTGATGAATTTCCTTCAACAACAGCTCCTTTTCATGCAGTGATGCCTTGATTTCCTCATCTTTTCTCTTCCGCTGGAGAATACCCCACATGTCATGAGCAAAGAGTTTTACCTGCTGCACATCGTTATCGGTATATTTATCAGCCTTGTTTCCCATTCCAACAACGGAAACGATCTTTCCTCCATCATAAATGGGGACGGACATGTGGCGAATAATTTCAAGATGTCCTTCCGGTAAACCTTTTCTTCCTTTTTCATTCGGAAAATCATTATGTATTACCGGTTCACCTGTTTTCACGCAGTCTGCCCAAATACCGGCATTCGCAAGGGGATAGTGGAGTGCAGTACCTGATTTACACTGACGGATGTCTTCACCGCCCCATGCAAACAATTCCAGGTTGACCTGGTCATCATGCAAAAAATGCATGTACCCTATCCGGCTCTCAGTAAAGGAAATCGCTTTTTCAAGAGCAAACTGGACTATTTCCTTTTCACTGTATTCCATCATCTGGTGCAGCTCAATAAGAACACCAAGGCGTTCCTCATTTGTTTTAATTGCTTTTTCAAAACTGTTTCGCTCAGTAATATCGCGAAATTCGGTGACGCGAACCATTTTCCCTTTGTAGGGGACCACCTTACCATGAATTTCCATGGGAAAAGTACTGCCGTCTTTTTTCAGCCCCTCCACAACATAAGGCTTTTCATAATTGCTGATGATGTTGGTCATCACTTTATCACGCCACTCCTCCGCTATCAAAGTAAGTCCGTTCATCCCGATAAGTTCATCATAGGCATACCCGGTCATTTCCGCAAGAGCATGGTTCGCTTCCAGAATCACACCTCTGTCGTGAATGCCGATGCCTCCAAAGGACGCCTCGTGGAGAACACGAAACCGCTCCTCGCTTTCACGCAGGCGCTGCTCTGTTTCTTTCTGCTCTGTTATATCGACATGGGTTCCGAGCATCCGCAGAGCCCTGGATTTATCGTCACGTTCAATTATCTTACCACGCCCCAGAATCCACATCCAGCTTTCATCTTTTCTTCTGAACCGGTATTCAGTCCTGTACTGCCCGATTTTGCCTTCGATATGCGCATTAAACGTATCTTCCACCATGGGTAGATCGTCAGGGTGCACACGTGTCTTCCAGTTATCAAAATTCATGGGAAATTCACCGGGATGGTATCCCGCCATGGTATAATAACGATTGCTGTAAAATGTTTCACCCGTCTCAATATTCAGGTCCCATAATCCGTCATGAGACCCTTCAAGTGCATATTTCAGCTGTTCTTCATTTTTTCTCAGCCTTTCCTGAGCTTCAATCAGTTCACAATTCTGTGCTTCAAATTCCTCGCTTGTTGCTTCAAGTTCTTCGATGGTGGCCTGGAGTTCTTCATTCGCGGCTTCGAGCTCATCACTTTTACGTTTTATTGCCTCCTCGAACTGTTTTCTTTCAGAAATATCACGGACATACGCGACAATGTATTCTTCATCCTTGTATTCAAGATACTTGATACTTATCTCCACAGGATACTGTCGGCCGCTTTTTGTTCTGCTCTGCGAGTTGATCAGTGCGGCCCCTGTTTCCTTCAGCGTTTGCCACCATGTAACCCACCTGTCCGGGGTAACAACCGTATCAACATCAAAAATCGTAAGAGTATTAAACTCTTCACTCTCATACCCGAGGGCCCTGCAGGCGGTATCATTCACATAAAGAAATCGCCCCCCCCTGTCAATCCAGTACACTTCATCCAGAAAATTATCAACGGAAAACTGGGTCATTCTCATCTGTTCACCCGCCCGCTGCTGAGCGGTTACATCATGCATTATCCCGAACAACATCTGTATTTTTCCCCTGGCGTCCCGGATCGAATCGACCCGTTCCCAGAGCTGGAATTTTCTTCCCGTCGAATCATGACATTCCAGAACTCCCTCCCAGCTGCTGCCCTTATCCAGTGCCGGCAGTATAATGTCATCAAAAACGGAAATTGATTCAGGCTGATAGAGCTCCCGGATATTCTTATTTTTCGCGTCATCCTGTTCCAAATTAAACAAACGCTCAAACGCCGCGTTGATATATACCAGGTCCCCGTTATTATTCGTGACAGCAATTGACTCATTCGAATTTTCTATAATCGTTTTAAAAACCTTGAGAGACTCCTCGGTGTTTTTCTTATCAGTCACATCAGCAAGAACACCACGCATTCCGTTAAACTTTCCATCAGAAAAAACCGGTTTACTGGAAGCCTGCACCCAGCGAAATGAGCCGTCTTTAATAATAATACGGTACTCACCGGCACGTATCGCTGATGCTCCGCGTATCTTCTGAAAATGTTTTATACTGTTTTCGCGGTCTTCATCACATATAAAATCAGAATATTTTCTCCCCACTACCTCAGATACTTCGTATCCCGTTAATTCCTTAATTTGCGGACTGACATAGGTTATTATTCCTGAATCATCAGTGGCATATATGACATCATTGACGCTTTCAATAAGGTTCCGGTAGCGTTTTTCACTTTCAATCAGCCGCTGTTCCATCGTGTACTTATACAATGCAATATCAATAGAAGAATACAGTTCATTGAGATTGACAGGCTTCAGAATATATCCATAGGGGCGGGTTGATTTTGTCCTTTGCAGAGTATGTTCTTCAGAATGGGCGGTGAGATATATAACCGGTATATCATGATTTTTTTGAATTTCAAGAACAGCATCAATACCGTCCATTTCACCGTCGATGATAATATCAACAAGAATAAGGTCGGGACTATATTCATCGGCTGCACGAACCGCATCAGGTCCGTTTGAAACAACTTTCACAACATTATATCCCCGCATTTCCAGATCAGCTTTAATATTCAATGCGATGATAGCTTCATCTTCTACAATGAGAATTCCCTGATTTTTCATTGCATATCCCCTCTCCATACAATAACACCATCATTATATCACAGTAAATTATTATCAAAACATAATTTTAATAATGCACATTTTTTAATAAGCATTCCCTGTGAGATTTATCGCACTGTTAATACTAATCGGCTTCATATCGATTTCTGAAGCTGCCGGAGCATTGACCCTAATACATCATTAAAAACTACTTTCAATCAGGAAAACAGGGTATTTTTTTATAAATTTCTGCTGTCCACGGTATTTTTTTATTGCATGGTTTACAAAAAAAAAACCTGATGATTACAACTTATTATATGTGCGGAGTTTTCATGAAAGATTTGATTATTATCGGTGCCGGTCCCGGAGGTCTTACCGCTGCGATTTATGGTATGCGTGCGGGGCTTGATCTCCTTGTCATTGAAAAATTTTCTCCCGGCGGACAGGTAGTTAATACTTATGAGGTGGAAAACTATCCGGGATTTGTAGACCCTATCCCCGGATGGGAACTTGTATCATCAATGGAAAATCAGGCACGGCGGCTGAATGCGGAAATTATCAGCGCAGACGTTATCGCAATACAGAAAAATACCGCCGATAAATCTTTCACCGTGTCCCTGGCTGATGGCTCCACGCACACGTCAAAAACTGTTATCATTGCCTCAGGCGCCTCCTACCGCAACCTGAATGTTCCCGGGGAAAAAGAATATCTTGGACGGGGAGTATCCTATTGCGCCACCTGTGACGGCGCCTTTTACAAAGACCGCATAACTGCCGTTGTGGGCGGGGGTGATACCGCTCTTGAAGAGGCATTGTTCCTCACCAGGTTTTCTAAAAAAGTATATTTAATCCATCGACGGGAACAATTCCGGGGTCAGAAAATCCTTCAGGATCGGGTACTGCAGTCTGAAAAAATTGAACCGGTATACAACAGCGTTATTACATCAATCAATGGCGAAGGCGGAGTAACATCTTTTACCGCAAAAAATGTAAGCACTGAAGAGGAGAGCACCATCCCCGTTGACGGTGTATTTATTTTTATAGGATTTGTTCCCAACACACAATTCCTGGACCCGTCGCTGCTGAATGACCGTGGTGAGATACTCGTGGACATGCAGATGGCGACATCTGTTCCCGGGATGTATGCAATTGGTGACGTCAGGGCTGACTCGAAACGTCAGATTGTGATGGCCTGTGCGGACGGTGCAACCGCTGCGCTCAATGCCTATGAATATCTCCAGCAGCTCTCCTGCTGATGACACACAGATTATTCAAGCTTCTGAAGCTCTTCTATCACCCGGCGTAACATATACTTTCTTTTTTTTCCAATTTCGCATTGTATGCGGGGCGCTTCGTCATTTATGTATGAAATAACATCCCGCACCGCTTTTCGCACAATACTGTTGAATTCGGGAAAAAGAATCTCACTTCCGGGATCATCATTCTCTGATATTTCATCAGCACTATCATCGGTGCTTTCTGGTTCCCCACCGTACCTTTTCAACAGCTCATTTTCAACAAGGCTCCAGTTTTCTTCGGATGTTTCAATTATTTCATTACAACCAACAACTACTTCCATGAGATCGAAAATTTCCTCAGCACTCCTGTCCGGATATTTTTCTTCCAGATATTGCAGCAATTCTTCAACTTTATTCTGTTGCATAATGAATCCCCTCATGATTGCCTCATGCTTTGCATCAGGCAACAATTTGTAACAAAAATCTTTTTTTTTAATAAAACTATACAGCATAACAATTGGCGTCAGATCATATAAATACTTCAGAAACCTCCCTGATCAATCCATTTCAGAATGCCTTAAATCGTTACACCCGGAATTCTTTTCCCAGTATATCCAGTCATATAATCACAATCAACTGTATAGTTATTTTACAACAAATTTTCCATAAAAAAGGGCAGTTTCAGCATACACGCTAAAACTGCCCTTCCATTTCATTCAACATGAATGATACGTGCTATACTTTTACCCCGGCACCTATTCATGCCCTTCTGACGCATGTTCATGATGGTTCATGTGCGGAAACAATGGTGTATATTTAGCAAACCACATATAAATAAGTGTCATGATCGCAATACATCCGAAAAACACAAACCACTCCTGAACTGTCGGACTGTATGTCGTGAATCCCTTCCATGGGAAGTTCGGAACCGAAAATCCGTGGAGAAGGACATTCATCTTACTTACCACAATTGCCGAGACACCCGCAATAAAACCGGTAACCAGGGTCTTTTCCTGTTCGCGAAACTTCTTTATCAGGTACATTGTAATCGGTACTAAACAGAGTACAAGCTCAAGTGCAAGCATCCATATTCCGTAT
>JAKQCH010000313.1 GCA_029573825.1 Spirochaetota bacterium
CAAAACATTATCGTCCCATTTTTTCGCAATCTGTTGCGCGACACGAAAACCCAGCGCTTTACATAAACAATCTTTTTTTACGCCATTTTCAACTTCAGCAACTGATTCCTGATATGACACTGCGAAAGCTTTATCGCCCGGCTTCTTCTGAACCGTTAGTATCACGCCTCCAGCCCCTCTGCCTGATGGACTGCTCTCGCTGCAGCTGAAAAAAAACACTGACATGAGAAGAACGATAATTATACATAAGTTTCTCTGCATTTTCCAGTACCTCCACCAATAGTTATATAAAACTAACATGAGTATAATTGTCAAACATTAATTCGCCAGAGAGACATTTTTCCTTACATAAATTGAATATCAGCTTTTCACAATCGGCTGCCTCAATATTTTTTCTGAATTCCTTCAATTTAATTTGACAATTATATTATATTGGATATACTACCATTAAGACCTTTTTGGTAGTATATCTGGCGGTATAGAATGAAACTTTCAACACGAAGCAGATATGGGGTGAGGATAATGTATGAGCTGGCACTCCGCTATGGAGAAGGACCGGTAATATTGAAGGACATTGCCCGCTGGCAGGAGATTTCAGAAAAATATCTCAGTAAGCTTATTATCCCCCTGAAAGCGGCAAAGCTTGTCCGCGCAAGCAGAGGCTCCCATGGAGGATATAATCTCACCAGAGAACCTTCAGAAATAAGCATTCGGGAAATAGTTGAAGTTCTTGAAGGGGACCTGAGAACTGTTGAATGTGTACATAACGGGAACACCTGTACCCGCTCTTCTGAATGTCCGGTAAAGGAAATATGGCACAGGCTGGACAAATCAGTACTTGATGTTCTTGATAATATAACATTGCGTGATGTCGTAAATAACAGTATCAATAACAATGCCTGAGGGGATAATGGCATGCGTTTCACCTGTCACAACAGTTTCAGCGTCAGTTTTAAGTCTATGAAATAATAGCTTCGGAGATTGCATGATGAGTGACAAATATAAGTTTGAAACCATAGCGCTTCATGGGGGACATGATCCTGACCAGGAGACCCTTTCCCGGGGTATTCCCGTATATCGTACAAGCTCCTTTATATTCAGAGACGTTGAACATGGGGCAAACCTGTTCAACCTCAAAGAACCCGGCAATATTTACACCAGGATCATGAACCCGACACAGGACATTCTGGAAAAACGGGTTGCCATGCTTGAAGGCGGGGCTGCTGCACTTGCCCTTGCTTCAGGGACATCTGCGATATATTATACCGTCATCAATATACTGAAATCCGGAGATGAGCTGATATCGGCCCACAACCTGTACGGCGGGACCCACACCATGTTCAGGAGCATCCTTCCGCAGTTCGGGATCACAACAGTGTTTGCAGACCACGAGAAACCTGAAGAATTTGAAAGAGCGGTAAACGAAAGGACACGGGCAATTTTCATCGAGGCCATCGGCAACCCGGCACTCGGCGTGGCAGACTTTGAAGGAATCGCCGCTGTGGCGCGAAAACACCATCTTCCCCTGATCGTTGATTCGACATTTGCGACCCCCTACCTGATGCGGCCCATTGAGCACGGGGCCGACATCGTG
>JAKQCH010000314.1 GCA_029573825.1 Spirochaetota bacterium
GCACCGTGAAGAAAGCCGGGTACACAGGTATCAACCTGAAGGTGATATTTACCAACCGGCTTTGTGTTGAACATGGTATAATATGTTGCAATGCCATAGACCCGGTTTTTGCTCAATCCCACCGCTTTCCCGGCCTGTGTCATTGCGTCAGCACTTAAATAATTACCGTTGTTTTTCTGCAGGAGCTGCATCACCGGCAGAATCGCAGACTCCTTTCGGGGATACTTCCCTGACATTGCCTGAATATCCGCATTCATTTCTTTGCTCATAACCCCACCTTGAAAAAATATAAAAAACTCTATACCTCACCGGCAACGCTACCGGTAGATATCCATTCCCTGACACGCCAGACATACCGTGCCGTCTTCTTCAGGATACGCCTCCCCGCACGAAACGCACAGCGCGATCCTGCCCCCATGTTTATGTTTGCGCAACAGGCCCGGTGATACGGTAACCTCCCGGACCGAATAAATATCATCCCCGGCATCAATAATCTGCCGGATAAGATCATCCCTGTTCTGTTCAGATTTTGCGGTAAGGCGCAGAAACCAGTTTTTTATTTCCGGATAGGCGTCAAGCTTTGCAGCATCAAGACTTATCCGAACGCCATGCCCCCCTGTCTTTTCATACAGCGCAATGGCAAACCTGCCGGTATCAACTATCTTTAACCATCCGTTGCCGATTGTGCAGGGAGTAAGCATCTGGATTGCATCAGGAAGGCACGCCGGGGATTCACAGATCGCGTCGAAAATCTCATACTGGCAGACATGCCTTTTCGCAATATCCACCATATATCCGCCTATAAACAATCCCGGCGCGAAATTGCCATGAAAATCCGTCAGCTTCTGTATGTACTCCGCGATGGAATAACCGCACACTGAATTCATATATCCGTACCCAATTGCACTATAATCGTTATTTCTAAAATGTAGAATATTCCACCAAAAACAGCAAAAATCAGATCATGTTGTAAATAACTACATTTTATTACCAATAATTACTTATAGTCATAATCTCTCGATGATTTTTCATGTCAAGAAAAATTTCGAATATAGAAGAACAACATGAGGGGAAGTTCATTTATTATAATATCAGAGGAGTGGTGTGTATTAATTCAGTGCATGGTGAAGACACAATATGCGGGGTGAAACAGGAGAATATTTCAGGGAAGGTGTTGTGCAGTATGCCGGACCCCATCAATCCATCGGGCAATACTCTCCCATTGACTGTCAAGGGGGGCCTTTTCTCCATCGAAGACCACCGCGTCTTCCAGTTTCCAGGCAGCGATCACGTCTCCGAGACAGCGGCGCTGCACCGCAAGGACCAGGGGATTCTCCCTTCTCTGCACCGCCCACGACAGCGTATCCGCCCACACATGGCCCCGCAACTCCTGCACGCTGATCTCATCCATTACAATACAGACACCGGGAAGGGCACTGCGGACAGCATCTTCACCGGCTTTTATCGCCCCCGGATTATACCGGAAACGGCCGTACGGTATCCACCCGGAAGTAGCGCGGTCACAGAAAGGAACAGTAACACCCCCGGGAACACAACGCAGGGTAAAGCTGCCCCGCATATCACCCTCCCAGGTCCCTTCAGCGTAGAAACCCGTATACGGAAACCCGACGCTGCGAAGGTATGCGACTATACGCCGGACAGCAGCGGTTTTGCCGCCTCCTTTACCGGCGGTAATGATAATCCTCCCCGCCTGTACACCTGAATCAGCGATTTCTTTCATGGTGCGATTCCCTCATATTTTTTTCCAAACATCCTCATTCATCGGAGCCTTTCAGACAAAAACAGTTGGAGCAACTGTACATTTCATACCCTTATTTCATCAAACAGAAAATCATATCCACCCCTTTCACGCTGCGATATCCAGAAATAATACTTGAATTTACCTGAATCTCCGGTATTATTGCAAAAGTTACTGCCGGAAATGAATAATGGCATAGCGGGTCGATATCACCCCGTATCGAAGATATCCTCTCCGTTTTAAACCACAATCATCCCGGACCAGAAATTTCCCTGCGAGGTATCCAGATGAGACACGCACCCCGGACTACTCTACTTACCTTCCTGATCCTGATTGCCCTGCTGACCACGTTATCAACAGTCACCGCGTCACAGATAGCGTATCGTTTTGGGGAATACGCCCCGGCCGGGGACATGCTGTACATGGAAACCTCCTCAATAGAGTCCGTCATAGAACAGATAAAGGAATTCTACAGAGGCCTGCGGCCCGATACAGGGGAAAATGAAATCCTGATGCTCACCGCGGCGGTCACACAGAAACTCGGATTTAATCCACTCGACTCAGGAGGCCTCCGCTCATTCGGAATTGATCCCAAAGGGCCCATCGCGGTTACCATTGAAGACATCGAATCTTTCGGCAGCAAAAAGAACATCGCACAGAACCAGGGACCCGAAAAAGACTGGGCAGCCTACATTCCTGCTGCCGACTCACTGAAATTATACCAGTCATTTCACATTCTTATAAAGCGTGGTCTCGAAAAAAAGTTTTCCCAGACACCCGCGCCGGAAGGGATTATTACCGAAATAAGCAGGAACCGTTTGCTTCACCACAAAGGCGCGGGATTTTTCTTTGCACGGGGAGACCGGTTCTGCGTGTTCGCGAACAGCAGGACCAGGGCCCTCGCAGCCATCGGGAAGTCACCCGCGCCGCTTTCACGGTCCCCACATCACCTTCGCTTCAGGCAGCTTACCGACAGCCGCTATACCGGCAGCGAC
>JAKQCH010000317.1 GCA_029573825.1 Spirochaetota bacterium
ATGATACGGGTTGCGGTCATATTCATTATGGAATCCGTACAGGCCGTGTTCCGGGACCAGAACAAATGCGACAAGAATACCTTTACTTCTCAGGAGGTCGATATTATGCTGCAAATTGAAATCTGTCCCTGAGTGGTTTGTTACAAGCACCGCGAGCTTCCCCCTGTATGCAGAAGCATGGTGTTTGATAAAATTCTCAAGCCCCGTTTGTACGATGTGTCCATTCTGCGCCTGAATTGTATACTGAATATCATTTCCTGACGTGCTGCATCCCAGAAACATCGGCAGGAATAATGCAAACACTGAAATTCGGAAAACCATGTCCCTCGTAGAATTTTTATAAAAATTCATCTCATTATCATTTTTCATTTTTTTCCCGTGTCATGAGCTGCCGGAATAAACGGAAGTAACTCTCTGATCGCAATGCAGTACCGGTCGGTTCTCTGTATACTGCACTGCTTCATGTAACATGGGTGAATCTATTTATTTTTTTTTCAATAATAATATATCCCCCGGAATATTCATACATCTTTTTCTCTGCCTGTAAAACTATACAACGGTGTTACACGAATAATCATACTTGACAACTTTTTTCCGGTAAAAAATAGTGAACCTTAATTACTTCGGTATTCCTGTTTCTGCCAAAGAAAAGAAACAGGACAGCATAATACCATGTTCTATTTCCCAATGAATGAGGTTTAACATGAAGATATGCGACGGCGTGTATTCCTATGTCTGGCGCAGTATGTTTGAGAACAACTGTAACATGTTTTATTTCGGGGAACCCCTGAACATTCTTTTTGACCCGGGACTTAAACACCATCTTGATACAAGGTTACAAGCCCTCAGAGAGGACGGCATCAATCCTGATGATATAAAGTATGTCATAAACACACATTGCCATCCGGACCACTTTGAGGGTTGCGAGTTTTTCATGAACAATAATGTTCCCGTGGGCATGCATAAGGATGAAATTGTATTTCTGAACGAGCTTGGTCCGCAATTTTTTGCCATGTTCGGAATGGCATTCCCGAAGCTGAATATTGAAATTGCAATGGATGAAGGTATCTGGAACGTGGAAGGCGTCGACCTCGAAATCTATCACACTCCGGGCCATTCACCTGGTTCAATCTGCATTTACTGGAAAGAAAAAAAGACCATGGTGTGCGGTGATTTGATATTTAAAGAAAGCGTCGGCCGTGTCGATTTTCCGGGAGGAAGCGGCGAACAGCTGAAGTCCAGCATCAGAAAAATATCTTCCCTCGACATTGAACACCTTCTTCCGGGTCACATGGACATCATCGAGGGTTCGAAGGATGTGAAACGAAATTTTGATCTGGTGGAAAAATATTTTTTCCAGATGATGTAAAAAACGGTAAATAATTGTTGAAACAAAACACACAGGTTTTATAGTTACGCCGTGACTGCGTATCGGGGCTGTAGCTCAGTTGGGAGAGCGCTTGAATCGCACTCAAGAGGCCGTCGGTTCGATTCCGATCAGCTCCAAAA
>JAKQCH010000330.1 GCA_029573825.1 Spirochaetota bacterium
GCCGTTACTTCCTGTGACGGTTTTGATTCATGATTATGCGGTGTGCCTGGCTTGTAGCTGTCATAGGCGCTGACCGCAAAAAAGTATAATACCGTATTCTTCAGAACGGGAAAATCCAGAACGCTGCGGTCCATCCTGCTGCGGTTTTCATCAATAACGGCATTCGTGACATCGAATTCAATATCGCTGCCGGTTCCGCTGTTGGTAATGCGCTTCCCGTCGCGGAATTCGATTACCCCGTCATATTTCCCCGACTGAAGGCCGTAATAAATTTTATATCCGAGAATGTCATCCTCAACATTTTTATGCCACCGCAGCCGGACAACGGCATCGCCCCGCGCAGTTACGGTAACAGCCGCCGGAGGGCGCGGGGGCGGATCAAGCTGGTAATCCATGCCGACAGCGCCGAGAACCGGTGTCTTCTTTCCGTCAGGAGAGGGAATCAGATGTGCCCGCCACTGCAGGTATTTCCCGCGCAGGTAATCCCCGGAGTCAGTTTTTTTCAGGAAGATGTTCCTCTGGTTGTTGGATATCCTGTACCATCGAAGAGCTGTATCGCCCCGTGTAAAGAGATTGTCGGAAGTCCGTAATTCCATCCACACGAAGGTGTTGCCGGGGTTTTGCACCTTCCACGAAAATCTCTTTACCATGGTCCCGGTGTAGTCAAGTCTGTACACGGGACTGGTGATTACGCCTTCGCTGTTGACAGGGGTGCGGAAATATTGACCGACCATTTTATACCTGTTATATGCGATTTCGGTTTCCTTTTTCAGGTCTTCGATATGGCGGTGGGTGATGCGAAATTCATCAATCATACCGTAGAAATCCTTCCCGATGATGGAAAGCGGTTTGTCCTGACATTCAAAAGCGGGTTCATAGGTGTTGATAAAGGGCTCCTCGGTTTCCGAGGCATAGAGGACTTCCTGCTCCTCGCCGTTCAGGTATTTTGCGAGACGTCCGGATATCCTGTCATAGCTGAGGCTGAAATGATACCAGCGGTTTTCATGCAACTGGTTCCCCCTGTTGAGAAACACATCTATTCTACGGCCGTCCTGGTTTTTAAATATTCCGTAGAAGCGTACAGATATCCGTCTGTCTTTGAGCACAATTTCAATTCCATTCCGCCTGCCGGACAAAAAGCCCACACGGGAGAAGAGAACCGTGCCGTTCGCCATCGCTGCGGGCTTCATACGGAATTCAATTGTAAAAGACCCGAGGTCCTCGCAGTTGGTGAGCCACAGGTTTTCATGGCTTTCGATTTCAATCCTGTCATCCCGCCGGAAAAACCGGGCTGCGCCGCCGCCGTGTATACCGGATTGCTTTTCATGGACATACGATGCATAGCGGATTTTATAATTTCCTGAATCGTCCCGTGTGAGGCGCGGCGAACTGCCGTTGAAGGAAAGAATAAGATCGGTGATATGGGGAACGTCGTTGTCGGAATAGGTGGTGTCCTTCAGACGGTAGATACTTTTGCCCCGATGGTCTTTTGACTCAAGGACATTGAAAAGATCAAGCCCCTTCGCGCTGAATTGTGTCGAATGATAAATTCCCGCTTTGGGGAACAGCAGGCAGAGCGACAATAGGGGAATGAAGAGAATAGTCTTTCTCATTGTTCATCCTGTCAGCGTTCATACGACGCGAGTTTATCGAGTCTCCTCTGGTGCCGTCCGCCTTCAAAAGGGGTTTCAAGCCAGCGTTCCACAATGCGGAGGGCAAGGTCAACGCCGATGACACGGGCCCCCAGGGCGAGGACATTGGCGTTATTGTGGCGCTTCGACATTTCCGCCATAAATTCATTGAAGCACAGTGCGGCCCTGATTGAGTGGAACTTGTTTGCCACCAGAGAGGCGCCGATACCCGTGCCGCATATCGCGATGCCCGCATCGGCCTTCCCCTGCTGTACCGTTTCTGCGACCCTGGAAATGTAGTCGGGATAATCGCAGGATTCCTCTGAGTTGGTGCCGACATCAATAAATTCAGCGCTTTTAATTTTACCGATTATTTCCTGTTTGAGCTGAAATCCCGCGTGATCCGAACCAATTACAATTTTCATCTGAGTGTTCCTGCTAATATACTATTTTTTCCGCGACTAACGTCATCGTGTAACCTTCCGGTATCTGGCGCACCATCATATACTTTAACTTATCGGTGCGGTGTATATGATCATAGTATATACATACACCGTTATGAAAAGCAAGACTAAAATTCCGCGTTTTTCGGCGTTCGGGGAAAGGGTATAACGTCCCGTATGTTCTGCATCCCCGTAACGAACTGCACGGTCCGTTCAAACCCCAGCCCGAAGCCGGCATGGGGCACCGAGCCGAATTTTCGCGTGTCCAGATACCACCAGTATTCATCAGGGTTGAGGTTCGACTCCTTCATTCTGCGGACCAGAACGTCATAGCGGTCCTCCCGTTCGCTGCCCCCGATTATTTCCCCGATCCTGGGAACCAGGACGTCCATGGCCCGGACGGTTTTTTCATCGTCATTGAGTTTCATGTAGAAAGCCTTGATCGATGCGGGGTAATCAATCACTATTACCGGCTTTTTCAGGTGCTTTTCTGTGAGATAGCGTTCATGTTCAGACTGCATGTCTGATCCCCATTCAACAGGGAACTCGAAGGACTCACCGGATTTTTTCAGTATGTCGATAGCTTCAGTATAGGTGAGAACCTCAAAGTTAGAGGTGATGATTCCCTCAAGCATCGAAATCGTATCGGGCTTGATGCGTGCATCGAAAAATTCCATGTCTTCAGGGCATTTTTCCAGGCAGTAGCGGAAGATATATTTCAGGAACTCCTCCGCGAGTTTCATGTCGTCCGGGAGTTCGGCAAAGGCCATTTCCGGTTCCACCATCCAGAATTCAGCGAGATGCCTTGCGGTGTTGGAATTTTCCGCTCTGAACGTAGGACCGAATGTGTATATGTTGCCGAGGGCGGTCGCTATCAGCTCCCCTTCAAGCTGTCCGCTCACGGTAAGGCCGGTTTTCTTGCCGAAAAAATCCTCGGTGTAATCAATTGCGCCGTTGTTTTTCGGTATATTCGCAAGGTCAAGGGTGGTGACCCTGAACATTTCACCGGCGCCTTCACAATCGCTGGCGGTGATGATGGGGGTGTGGACATACAGAAAGTTTTTTTCCTGGAAGAAAGAATGAATCGCAAATGAAAGGGCGTTCCGCAGACGCATTACCGCACCGAAGGTGTTTGTGCGCGGGCGAAGGTGGGCAATCTCCCGCAGAAACTCGAAGGAATGACGCTTCTTCTGCAGGGGGTATGTTTCAGGGTCCGCATTGCCGTGAAGCCTTACGCGCTGCGCCTGTATTTCATACCGTTGTCCCTTTCCCGGAGAATCAATGACTTTACCCTCTATGGTTACGCTTGATCCCGTCGATGCTTCCAGTACCTCTTTGTAGCCGGGTATGGATTCGTCGGCAACTACCTGGATGTTTCCGATAGTTGATCCGTCATTAATTTCCAGGAATGAGAAATTCTTCGCTTCACGTTTTGTGCGGACCCATCCCTTGATGATGATATCATAATTCACGGAATCACTTTTCAGTATTTCTTTAACAAGCATTCGATTCATTGTACGCTCCGGATTAATAGTATTGTTTTCTTTCTCCCCATGCGGCAGGTTCGGGATCATCAGGTTTTTAAAAAAAAGTTTATGTTTCCTGCGGTATTCATTATGAGATAGGCCATCACTTCCAAAATTTGTCAATATCTTTTATTAACGATGAGACGGCACAGGCCTGAATAAAAGGGTTGAAATCTTTATAGGATTATGCAGTATATGCATAGCCTCTTTATATGCGGTGAATAGTTCAACCGTTGTGTACCTGAGGGCAACGCAGGTACTGCCGCATGAGTACAACTGCCGGTGATGTGGATGTGAGGTAATGGGAAAATTCTGCAGATGACGAAAATAATTGAAGAAAAAACGCCAAAGGGAATCAGTATCAAGGTAATGATTGATAAATGGAAGTTTCTCGCGTTTGATAAGCGCGGTGGTTCCATTTACGCTGATTCGGCAAATACCATGGTGCTGCACCATGTTCCATTCATCGTGTTTGTGGGTACCGAGTTTATTGTTCCGGAAAACATCCGCACTGAAGTTACTTTCCTGAAAAATGTGAAAGGGAAAATAATCATCCCCTATTCATATACCTATGAGCATAACAGGCGCTATGTTTTTATTCCGGCGATTTCAGAAATTGACATTATCCCGGCGAAAATTAAGCGGATGGATTCAATTGCCGATCTCGTCCGTGATGTTGAGAAAGGGGTTCAGCCTGATTATATTATTGTTGATAAAGGCGTTACACGGGGTGATATAATCGTAATTAAGAACCGGTTCCCCAGCTCTGATGTCGTTCTCGCGGACACCGTCAAGGGGCATCAGTATACAAATGGCAGCAATGACGCCGATTCGATACCATCAGATAAGCGCGCCGCCGATATTTTAAAAGAAGTTAATCTGAACATGATGTCGGATAATCCGGTGTTCCTTGCGCGGATACATCTCCGGGAACTTGCGCTTTCCAAAACAAACCAGCTGCTTCTTGATTTTGATCTCTCGGCGGATGAGGCCGAGTATATACTCAGCTTTATTGAG
>JAKQCH010000338.1 GCA_029573825.1 Spirochaetota bacterium
GGGGGGATGCGCCATCGGCGAACGACCCGTTGACATCCACCTTGACGGCTTCTCCGCGATGGGGGCTTCCATTGAAATTGATCACGGCTACATCAAAGCCCGCACGAAAAAGCTGAAGGGCACGCGGATTTTCATGAAAAAGGTATCCGTCGGCGCCACGGCGAACCTCCTCATGGGAGCGGTTTTAGCTGATGGTGAAACCATACTTGAAAACTGCGCCATGGAACCGGACATCGTTGACCTGGGGAATTTTCTCATAAAAATGGGGGGGAAGATAGAGGGGCTCGGGACCGAAAGCATCCGCATCCAGGGCGTGAAAAAGCTCTCCCCCGTCACGTATTCCATCATGCCGGACCGTATTGAGGCAGGAACATATCTGCTCGCCGGTGCCGTGACCCGGGGTGATGTAACCATCACAAAAGTAGTTCCCGACCACATACGAGCCCTTATCACCACCCTTTCAGATATGGGATTTGCTGTCACTGAAACAAAAAGCACTGTTTCCATTGCTCCGACAAAAACACTTACCGGGGCGTCCGTGCGTACACTGCCTTTCCCGGGATTTCCCACTGACCTCCAGGCCCCCATGATGTCGCTTATGTGCACCGTCCCCGGCATCAGCGTCATCATTGAAACAATTTTTGAAAACAGGTACACCCATGCCGCCGAACTGCGCCGTATGGGTGCTGATATTACTATAGAAGGTAACATCGCCATTATAAAGGGAGGCGGAAAACTCACCTCCGCCACGGTCATGATGTCCGACCTCAGGGCAGGGGCATCCCTTGTGGTGGCGGCCCTCGCCGCAAAGGGTGAAACTGAAATCCGGAGAATTTATCATTCCGACAGGGGATATGAAAAATTAACTGAAAAGTTATCCGCCGCAGGTGCCGATATTAAAAGGGTAACAGGAGGAAAGCTCTAATGCTCAGAGGAATTTACACCGGCGTCGCAGGGATGATGGCCCAGGAAGCGCGAATGGACGTCATATCCAACAACCTCGCCAATGCTGACAAAACCGGCTACAAGCGGGACGAAACAATTTTTAAGGCATTTCCTGACATGATTATCCGCCGCGCCAATGACAACGGCCTGGGCATCACGCCGGCTGGGTCGTATGATACCATGCCCTTTGTCGGGAAACTCGGCACCGGCGTCGAGGTAAATGAAGTGTTTACCCAGTTTCATCAGGGGTCTTTGCAGAGGACGGAAAGCAAATTCGACTTCGCCCTTGACGGTCAGGGATTCTTTGTTGTTGCGACAGAACGGGGTGAGCGCTATACCCGCAACGGATCATTTACAAGAAATCAGGACGGCGTACTCGTCACCCACAACGGAAACCCCGTACTGGGTGAAAACGGCATAATCCGTGTCCAGGACAACAATTTCATTATCAATGAGCGGGGGGAAGTAATAGTGAACAATGCCCTTTCCCGCGAGCCCCGTGATACCGTGGGACTCACTGACAACGCATGGGAACAGCCCCAGGTTGTCGACCGCCTTCGTGTTGTGGACTTTGAGCATCTTCGGCATCTTAAAAAAGAAGGGGATTCCATGTACCGGGAAACTCAGGAGTCAGGTCCTCCTCTCCCTCCGGGACAGTACAAGGTGCTGCAGGGATTCCTTGAGAAGTCGAACATCAATGTCGTGCGGGAAATGGTGAATATGATAGAAGTACAGCGAAGCTATGAAGCAAACCAGAAAACCGTCACCACCCACGATCAGACTCTTGGACGCCTTATCAACGAGGTCGGCAGATAACAAATATTTTTTTCATACAACTCACACAGAAAATCCCCCGGTCAGCCGGGGGATTTTCTGTGTGGTGAGCAGTGTTATTATATATATTTCATCTTATGAATTTTTTTATTATTCTCTTATCAATTCGACCTTTAATCAGTTCAGGATACATCATCCGCCGCAATTGTTCAAGGCTTTCAAGGTTCTCAACAATTGTCCCTTCAGTAAAAGGCATATCCGTATCGAACCCGTAAACAAGTTGCCCCGTCCACTTTTTTTGCCGGAAACGTTTCCTTGCTTCAAATGTCGTTTTATCCTGATCCATTATTTTCCTTTCAGCAGACGTTCCAGCTTTCGGGCATCCACGGTATCCTTATCCCTGCCTGTGGACTTTTTATTTTTTATAAGTTGATCGAGTGAAAGGAAAGGCACTTTCGCAACACCCCCCTCGGGACACACCGCATCACGCCATGCTTCATCAAAAGAAACACCTTCAATTTTTGTAATAATATCAATTCTAAACGGCGAAAGCCCCATCTGAAAGACAGTACCTTCTGTAGCAAAATCCTGCTGAACTATTCCGGCAAGGGGAGCTCCAAACCGTACAAGTGCATTATATACTTTTTCTGCATTGTCATCAGTTGGCTGAACGAAAAAGTCAATATCCCCCGTGGCCCTTACATATCCATGAACCGCCATAGCATAGGCGCCGACAACGATGAAGCGCACCTTCTCCTCTATAAAGCATTCAATCATATCCTGAAAGTCGGGACTTAAATTCAGTGATCGCGGCATTGCTAATTCCTTTTCAACAATAAGTATAACATAATGGTTTGTCATTAACAGATAAAAGAGTACTCTCACAACCGCAGGAAGTCAATCACTAATCCCTGTCCCATCTCCGGAACCACCGCAGCGCGTTGTCCCTGATGCAGTCCATGTCCTCCTTTCTGGTGAGGTGGTGGTCGCCGTCATCGATGATCACAAGCTCCCGTGCACCGCGGAGATATTCATTGCAGTATCGTGCATTGGATATATCGACCACAGTGTCCAGTCCGCCGTGTATAATGAGCGCAGGGATTTCAATTTTTTTCACGGCGCTGCGGATATCGATCTTCCTGATCTCCTTGAAAAACCGGTTGGCGATGAGAAACCCCTGGAGGTCGGTCATGCCGTCATCAGGGAGCGCATCGACATCGCGGATATCGGTATTGTCGATAATGAGGGACTCCAGATCAACAGGGGTCGCAATGAGCACAAGGGATGAAATGGATGCAGGGTGTTCCGCTGCGTGGAGCAGCGTTACTGCACCTCCCATGCTGGAACCCATGAGATGGACCGAGTCCATTCCGTAATCCAGGAAAAACCGCACCGCGCATTCCAGGTCGTTCACTTCCTGCAGCACGGAGAGACGGGAGATATCACCCCCCGACTCACCCACAAAGGAAAAGTCATAGGTGAGAAGCGTGTACCCGGCATCAACGATACCTTTTGCCAGGGAGGTTATTTTATAACCGTCCTTCGATGAGAATAAACCGTGACTGAAGATGACGCCGCGCCGGGACACCGTGGCGCTTCGTTGAATGCGTCCCGCCAGACGCTGCCCTCTGCTGTTTTTAAATTCTACCGATTCAGTAACCACGGGTCCTCTCCGCTTCTATTGTTTCCGGAGTTTCATCACCGGCTCATAATACCCGTCAGAATTGTTGCCGTTGATTATAATGGATACCGGCCTCAGTTCAAGATAGTGCCTGCCGCTTTCTTTGAGTCTGGCCGCTTTGAATATAAAGTAGGATGACGCGATTCTCGTAAATCCTGCCGCAAGATTGCCGGGGCGGGTCCCGTTCTGGTTTTTCATTTCACTGATGTTGATCCGGAGCCGGTTTTTCTCATCCAGGGTATATACCCCTTTAAACACAAGAAGGTTTGTCTGAAGATACACAATGCAAAGGGCCCGGTAGCTCTTATAAAACCTGAACTCGTACCCGTAATTGCCCCGGTACACAAGGTCCCAACGTCCATGGAAATCGCTGAACCGGAGCGCTCCGTTACCCTGTACGCAGATCGACAGTAACAGAATAACGAATGATGCCTGAAAAAAACGTTTCATTACAACTGGTCCCTTCCTATAAATTTTACTTCACTATGCCGATAGCATTACCGTATTCGCATAATTGCAGCATGTAACAATGAAAAGGTCATTGACACAAACCTATCGTGCAGTGTTATTTATTTCAATTAAAAATCCTTTCATCATTCGGGTTGATACGCATTGCGGTACTTCCCGGAGAAGCGGATTAAACATCACAGGAAAACGGGAAAATCAATGGACAGTATCGGTATTATCATCAACCCCAATGCAAAAAGCGTCAAAAAGAGCAAAAAGGACCTTGCCGGGCTTCTTCGGGACACCGGAGGCAGTTACGCCGACGTCCGTGTAACGAAATCTTTTGAGGATACGGAAAACTGTATCCGTGATTTCAAGGACAACAGGGTTTCCTGTATTGGCATTACCGGGGGCGACGGCAC
>JAKQCH010000353.1 GCA_029573825.1 Spirochaetota bacterium
GCGGAGGACGCATACAGCAGCTGTGTCGCGATCCCGACAAGGGGGATATCCAGTGTTTGCGCGAGCATACGGGCGGTGGATACCGCAATCCTGATGCCGGTAAATGAACCGGGACCGGTACCGACGCCGATACAGTCAATGTCATGAATTGTGATGCCGAGGTCTTTCAGGGCGCTGTCGATGGTGTCAAAAAGAGTTATGGAATGGGACAGGTCAACCAGTTTTGTTTTGTCGGAACATGTATCCCCGGAGGCAACTGCCACTATTTCGATTTCAGCAGCGGCGTCAATTGTCAGGATGTTCAATCTTTATTCTCCTTGTTGTGCTGTTGATATATTCTATGTGAATGCGGACCGTATTGTCGGGAAGCTGGTCTCCGGCCCGTTCCGCCCATTCAATAACCGATACCCCGCTTCCTTCCCAGTAGTCCTCAAAGTAAAGCTGTTCAAGCTCCGCTTCGTTTTCGATCCGGTAGAGGTCGAAATGATACAGCGGCAGCGTGTGTTCATATATCTCAAGAAGGGTGAAGGTTGGGCTTGTTATATCGTCGGTGATGCCCATTCCTTCGGCAATTCCTTTGGCCACCACAGTCTTTCCGCATCCCAGTTCTCCTGAGAGAGCATAGACGTCTCCCGGCTGCGCCGCTGAGCCGAGACGCTTTCCGAGAGAAAATGATTCATCTGATAATGTCGTGGTGATGATTTCTTTCATTTTTGATCTGTCGCGCATGTGCCGGAATTGTTTTATCAGCTATACTCTCATTGTATCGGATAGTATATTGTAATTGCAAAGGAAACATATATTTAATTACTATCCGGAGCGTGATATATTTGTAAATAACAATACGCTGATTTTCAACTTTTTGTGCCGGGATGGTTTCTGCGGGTGAAAAAAAATGTTATAAAAAACAGCATTCTTCCGGTGACGTCCGGAGAAATGCGGGAACGTGGTTGGGATTATGTCGATGTGGTGATTGTTTCCGGCGATGCCTATGTGGACCATCCTTCATTCGGTTCCGCCGTGATCGGCAGAGTGTTAGCGGATAAAGGGTATCGTGTGGGAATCATTCCACAGCCTGTGTGGCGGGAACCCTCGGCGGTGTCCGTCTTCGGAAAGCCGCGGCTTTTCTTTGCTGTTACCGCGGGTAATATCGACTCGTCCCTTTCCATGTATACCGCTTTTAAAAAGGTCCGGAACGATGATCCCTATTCCCCGGAAGGAGCGGGAGGCATGCGGCCCCGACTGGCGACACTGGTGTACTGCAACCTTATAAAATCGGTGTACCGGGATGTGCCCGTTGTCCTGGGTGGTATTGAAGCCTCAATGCGTAGGCTCCCCTATTATGATTTCTGGGAAAACAGGGTGCGCCGCTCCATACTCCTTGATGCGAAGGCGGATATCCTTGTGTACGGCATGGGGGAGCTTCAGATCGCGGATATCGCCGGACGGATTGCAGAGGGAAAAGGCCTTGCAGGGATTCCCGGCACCGTGGAGATACGGGAAACAGCACCCTGTGACGCCCTCATGCTTCCTCCCGAGGAGGAGGTGCTGCGGGACCCCGACATCTTCGGAGCATACTTTCGTGATTTTTACCTGAATCAGGGAAGCACCATGGCCCTCCCCGCAGCGAAGCGGTTTCTAATCCAGAACCCGCCGCCACGGTATGAACCTGATGACCTTGACCGTATTTATGGGCTCCCCTATAGCCGGAGGCCCCACCCGGTATACGGCAATACCGTCATTCCCGCCTTTGAGATGATTAAAGATTCCATCACTTCACACCGGGGCTGCGTATCGGGGTGCGCCTTCTGTTCACTCGGGCTCCACCAGGGGCGGCGTGTTGTGGGGCGCAGCAGGGAGTCAATTCTGGAAGAGGTTGACCGCCTGGGAGGAATGGACTACTTCCGGGGGCATGTTCGGGACATCGGAGGGCCCTCGGCAAACATGTACGGGTATGAGTGCCGTGCGGAGTGGAAATGCCGTCGTGACAGCTGTGTGTATCCTGACAGGTGCGGGAACCTTGTAATGAAAAATGATCCCTGGATCACGCTGCTGGGAGAGGCGGCGGGGAGAAAAGGGGTGCGTCATGTCACCGTGGGTTCCGGTGTCCGGTATGATTTACTGATGAAAGCGTCGCCGGAAATTCTCAGGGAACTTGCGGCGCACCATGTGAGCGGACAGCTCAAGATTGCCCCGGAGCATACGGACCCTGAGGTGCTCAGGACGATGCGGAAGGCGCCGCTGTATTCCCTGAAGGATTTTGCCGCGGATTTCAGCCGTGCTGCAGCCGCTGCGGGAAGGAAGCTTTACCTTGTGCCGTACTTCATGTCGTGCCACCCCGGGTGCGGTATTGCACAGATGCGGCGTATGCGGGAGGATATTTTAGGCGTGTTCCGGTTTCTCCCGGAGCAGGTACAGGCGTTTATTCCTCTTCCCATGACGCTGTCCTCCGTGATGTACTATGCCGGCAGGGACCCTCTTTCCGGGGAGCGGGTGTTTGTGGAGCGGGACGCCGGGAGGAGGCGGGCGCAGCATGAGGTATTCCGGAAAGAGAAAGGATGATAACGGCGCAGGGCGATATCGACCCCCCCAAAAAATATTTCCTTCAGGTCGCTGGCAGGTATTCCGCGGATATGTCCCGTGCCGCAGATATGAACTTTTCGGAATTTTATGTTGACAACAGATTTTGATATATGATAGCAGAAGGATTCACAAAATTTTGCGAGGTAGAAAAATGAACACAAAGACGATTCCGTCACTCCGGGACACCGATCCCGAGATTTATGATATACTCCAGAAGGAGAACCGCCGGCAGGAGGACTCACTGATTCTCATCGCGTCGGAGAATTATGTTTCCAGGGCCGTCCTTGAGGCCTCCGCGTCGACAATGACAAACAAGTACGCCGAGGGGTATCCCGGCAAGCGGTATTATAACGGGTGCCAGTTTGTCGACCAGGCTGAGGCCCTTGCCATTGAACGGATTAAAAAGCTCTTCAACGCGGGGTACGCGAACGTGCAGCCCCACAGCGGGGCGCAGGCGAACATGGCGGTGATGCTTTCACTCCTCAAGCCGGGAGATACGTTCATGGGAATGAACCTCGCACACGGAGGACATCTCTCCCACGGCTCTCCTGTCAATTTCTCCGGCCTCACCTACAACGTGGTCGCCTATGGAGTGACAGAAGACACGAACGTGATCGATTACGATCAGGCAATGTCTGTTGCGAAGGAATACAGGCCGAAATTGATTATTGCCGGGGCTTCGGCATATCCGAGAATAATTGACTTCAACAGGTTCAGGGAAATTGCCGATGCCGTGGGAGCGGTGCTGCTTGTCGATATCGCCCATATCGCCGGTCTTGTCGCTACGGGGCACCACCCGTCGCCGGTGCCGGTAGCGGAGTATGTGACCATGACAACCCACAAGACCCTGCGCGGGCCGCGGGGTGGCGTGATACTCGCGAAGGCTGATCTTGACAAGGATCTGAACAGGTCGCTTTTCCCCGGAACCCAGGGCGGCCCGCTGATGCATACCATCGCGTCGAAGGCGGTCGCGTTCAAAGAGGCGCTCTCCCCGGACTTTAAGGGATATTCCGGACAGGTTATTGCGAACGCGAAGGTGCTGGCGGAGACCCTGCTCGGACGCGGACTGAAGATCACCTCCGGCGGTACCGACAATCACCTGATGCTGGTTGATCTCCGGAACAAAGACCTCACGGGAAAGGATGTTGCCAACAGGCTCGATGAAGCGGGGATTACCTGCAACAAGAATGGCGTCCCCTTTGATGACAAGTCTCCCTTTGTTACCAGCGGTATACGGCTTGGTAGTCCCGCCCTTACCACGCGCGGCATGAAGGAAGACGAGTTCAGGCGTATTGGAAACCTCATCGCGGATGTTGTTGACGCCATGGGAGATGACAATGTTGTCGGAAAGGTCCGGGGTGCCGTGCGGGAACTCTGTCAGTCGTTTCCCACCGAGCATCTGAGAATGATGTGAGTAGTATCTAACGTGTATTCAGAAGGCCCCCGTATCTTACCGACGGGGGCCTTTTTTATTGAAAATATTATATTTCCGGAACGAATGAGGTGAAGATGTCGTGGAAAACATCAGCATGTTTTGTAAAGAGCGCAAGTATCGCGGGATCAAAGTGGCGGGGAGATGTTCTGCCGTCGCCTCTGGTAATTGTGGTGTATGCTTTCTCGTGGGTGAAGGGTTCTTTGTATGGCCGTGAACTAACCATCGCATCATAATGGTCACAGAGGGAGATTATTCTTCCTTCAAGTGATATGTCTTCACCGGAAATTCCATGGGGGTAGCCGCTGCCGTCAAACTTTTCATGGTGATGGAGCGCGATGCGGTGGGCCATCTGTATCTTTTCAATGGAAGATCCCTTCAGAATTTTTGCTCCGATGAGGGCATGGTTCTTCATGATTTCAAATTCATCTCTGTTCAGCGGGCCTTTCTTGAGGAGCACATTATCGGGTATGCCGATTTTGCCGATGTCGTGAAGAGGCGCTGCAAACCGGACAGATTCGGAATACTCTTCCGGCATTCCAAGTTCCCGGGCAACAAATTCTCCATAAATTCCTATCCGCTGAATATGTGAACCGGTTTCAAAATCCCGGTGCTCTGCTGCGACGGAAAGCCTCAGCACCAATTCATCACTGAGATCTTTTACGAGGCACAGCGCTTCACGGAGTTCCCCTGTCTGCAGTGACACAGCTTCCTCAAGCTGTTTCTGATAACCCTTTTCGAGGTTATGCATCCATTGGAGTTTCAGGACTTTCCCCAGGACATTGAACAGTTCCTCCTGCTTGAAGGGCTTCATCAGGAAATGGCCGATACCCATATTTATCAGTCTGATGAAGTTGTCGATGTCGTGCTGCCCGGAAATAAATATTACCATCTGGTTCGGATTGCATTCCCTGATCTTATAGACCATGTCGATGCCGTTCATCACGGGCATGAAAATATCGGCAATTATTAAATCATGACGCTGTTCCAGAAAGAGAGAAAGTCCGGCTTCACCGTTGTCCGCGGTGTCAATATGGGAAAAATAGTCATCGAGGATGTTTTTTGTTGTTTCCCGCAGTGTGCTGTTGTCCTCGACGATGAGGGCACTGAGATTTTCTGAATACCGGACGAAATCAGGAGTATATGCTTCTGTGGAGTCGTGGAGAATCACTTTGCAGGAAACCTCAAAGAAATATCTTTTTTTATTAAAACTAAATTGTGCATAATAAAAATCAATGAAAATTATTTTGGTATGATAAAAAACTATCTGTTGATCTCTGAACTCATGTTTCGTTCAATCCGCGAACTTTCTTTCAGGATGTTCAGGTATGATATTATCTTCTCACGCATTTTCTGCATCGAAAGGAACTGTTTAATTTTCGGTGACACACTTTCAAGTGAATCATTCGGGAACCGCTTTTTGTTCTGGTCATAGAATGCTTTCACTTCACTGTCCGATACGGTAATATCATTCCGAAACTTGTCGAAGAGAAAATACTGAACCAGGGTTGTCGATTCAGCCATTTTTAAAAGTGAAACCACTTCGTTTTTTTTCCTGTAACCTTCCGCAACAGCCTGATTTATCAGCAGTTTCTGGTTGATCAGTTCCTGGAGAAAAAGTTTTTTATCGAGGGTGGGAATTTGTTTCACCATTGATTTATTCCGCGCGTGTGAATCGATATGTGCGTTTGACAGTGTCCCTGTGTTTTCAATCTGATGGAACAATTGCCGGTGATGCGCGTAGTATAATTCATCAAGCTCTGCCCTCATGATTTTCTGATTGTCGATTTTCACAACCCATTCGCTTCCTCCCTCGCTGTGAAGCGTAGAAGAGATGCATATTACAGAAAACACAAGGAGAACCGAGACGTATATCTTTTTCATAATATTCCTCAATTTTGGAGAATGGTAAAAATAAACAGGACGAATCCTGCACGGTGAAACGTTCCGGACGCATGGTTCTATGATTGATTATACATAAATCGCGACAGGGGACAGGGGAGACTCCGCGCAATAATCAGTCCACAGGTGCGGTAAGTATAGAAAATATCAATATGATGTCAATTATTATCCGGATAGAATAGCATTAAAACACCCCCGCCCGGAGCGGGGGTGTGCGTGCTGTTACCTCATTGCTGAAAGTCTCTCAATTCTTGCTTCGAGGGAAGGATGCGTTGACCAGAGCGACACCCGCTTCCCTGAACTGATTTTTGCCATGGCAAAAGAATCCTTTCTCTCAGGTATGTCCGCCATGGAGCCAAGACGCTTCAGCGCATTGATCATGGCCGCCGGCGATGTGAGCTTCGCTGATCCGCTGTCCGCATGGTATTCTCTCCACCGTGAAAATGCCGCAAGGGGGATAGATGCCAGCATCATGAACACCGTCTCAAGGAGCATAACCACAAGGATGTAGCCCAGAAAACCAAGGCCGCCGCCCTCCTCGTCGCTGAGAAAGCTGCTTATGCCATTTGCAATAATTCTTGCGAGAAACATGACCAGGGCATTCACCACGCCGGTAAGAAGCGTCATCGTTACCATGTCGCCATTGGAGATGTGTGAAATTTCATGGGCTGCAACCGCTTCAATTTCCTGCTTTGACATCGACTCAAGGAGGCCCGTTGAAAAGGCCACCAGTGAACGCTTTTTTGTCGGCCCCGTGGCAAAAGCGTTTGGTTCAGATGACTGATAAATACCCACTTCCGGTGTTTCAGGAAGATTTGCCTGGCGCGCGAGGCGTGCCACCATGGCATGGATTTCACGGGCATTATAATCAGTGGAATTGTCAGTGACAAGCTGTATTCCATAGGCTCGCTTGGCCATCCACCGGCTGATGCCGAGGGAAATAAACGCACCTGTCATTCCAAAAACTCCGCATAGTACCGCAAGGCCCCATGCCCCCTGGACATATATTCCCATCATCGGAAGCAGAATATTCAGTATAACACCTGCAGTAACAATAACCAGCAGGTTTGTTAAGAGAAACAGACCTATACGTTTGAACATTGTTTCACCTCAGAATCAATTTTTAATAGTGTAGACGACACACTGTTTTCATATTATTCTATTGTACCCTGTGCATCCTGTAAAGTAATTATTATCCTCTTGTTGTACGATAGACTTTGTAATAGAAGAGAAAAAATGGTTACGAAAAAAATCCGGAGAGTGATAAAATCGGTTGACAGTTTAGTATAGTTACTAAACTGTTGTGTCATGGACACTGCTGCATTACATGAAATAATCCTCCAGTTTACGCGGATAATGAATAAATTCAACGAACTGGAAAAAGAGCCGGTAGATTTCGGGACAGGGGAAAAGTTGTATCCATCGGAGATTCATACCGTGCAGGTGATTGGCGACAAGCCGGGTATTACCACAACGGAAATAAGCGGCATTTTCGGTATTACCAAGGGGGCTGTTTCCCAGGTTACGGGAAAGCTCCACCGTCGCGGATATCTGCGTAAAGTCCGGAACATTGCATACGGAAAGGAAATACTCCTCACGCTGACGGGAAAGGGGGAGGTGGTTTACCGAAGCCACGAATTGTTTCACCGTGACATGAATGAGGAAATTTCAAAGTTTGCAGAAAGCTTTTCCGACAGGGATATCCGTAAATTCCGGGACATGCTGGCGCAGGTCGAGGTGCAGTCGGAAAAAATGCTGGGAAAAGTAAAAAAGTAATATTTTTTTAAGATAACGTTTTAGCAGCTAAACTAAATAATGTTTCAGGGGGACAAAATGAATAAACACATTGCATTTCGGAAAGGTACTTATGAGTTTCACTGTGATCCCAATTTCAATTATCAGCTTAACAGGGCGGTGCAGTGGGGTGGCGGTGATCCCGATGAAGTACAGGGAGCGGCACAAAGGATTACCGGCATTGAAAGCTGGGAGGAAACTATGTCCGGTATCGGCGAGAAGGCATATTCGGAAGGCCGGATAGGTAATGCCATTGCATACTGGCGGATGGCGGAATTTTTTATGTTTGATGACAATCCCCGTAAAATGGAAGTGTATCGCCGTAGCAGGGAACTTTTTTATTCCCACCACAAGGAACTGTTCAGGAAGGGAACGGTGGTGGAGGGAAAAGTGCCCTATGAAAACGGGTATCTCCCCGTTCTTCATGTCCTGCCGGAAAAGGGTGATCCCGTTGACACAATTATCCTTCATGGGGGATATGACTCATACATGGAGGAGTTTCTGGATATGGTGCTGTATTTAAGAGATCGGGGGTTCGCGGTATATCTTTTCGAAGGGCCGGGACAGGGGGCGGCGCTGCGGGAATACGGACTGCACTTTACCCATCAATGGGAAAAGCCTGTGGGGGCGCTCCTCGATTATTTTCACCTTGATAATGTTACTATAATCGGACTGTCCCTCGGGGGAATGCTTGCGCCCAGGGCTGCAGCCTTTGACAGCAGGATCGTGCGGGTTGTGGGGTGGAGTGTGTTCACCAGTTTTCTTGATATAATTATATCTACACGGAAAAGGCCGCTGCAGCTGCTCGTCAGGTTTCTTATGAAGTTCAGGATGAAGGGCGTTATCAACATGGTAATGAGGAGGCAGATGAGGAAAGATCCCATGGCGGAGTGGGGGCTGTCCCATGGAATGTATGCACTGGATGCCGGCAGTCCGTATGAGTATCTCGTCAAGGCGGATTCGTTCCAGATATTTGATGTCGCCCGCCGGATCACCCAGGATTTTCTTCTTCTCGCCGCGGCACGGGACCATTTTATTCCGCTGCATTTTTATAAGCAGGAGATTGATGCTCTGACGAATGTTTCCTCCCTGACCTTCAGGTTGTTCACCGAAAGAGAAAGCGCGCACAACCACTGCAACGCAGGGAATCCGGCACTGGTCCTCGATACGATCGCGTCATGGATAGCAGTTGTGAAAAATCACATGACACATGGATGAAAAAGTTTTTCGGGGGGGGTGGCTGAGTATGGTAATTGGATGCAGGTGCTCAGGGCACTTCAATTATCGCCGAAGCGACAGCGTATGTTCTTTCATGGCTGATGCTCAAATGCAGCCGCAGATCGGCGGCGGGTTCCAGGGACAGCGCGCGTTTCACTTTTTCGATTGAGGTGTAATAGGGCCTGCCCTTGCTGTCGTTGAGTATCTCAATTTCGGTAAATCCAAGCAGGGTGTCTCCCATGGCTTTCATAAGGGACTCCTTCGCGGCAAAGCGTCCTGCGATAAATTCGAAGGGATTCTTTTCAGGAACAAGGCCCTGCTCAGCGGGGGAAAGGATTTTTTCGGCGAAACGGGAGCCGTGTGATCCCACGATGGTTTGTATCCGCTCGATGCTCACGATGTCAATGCCCGTTCCGATTATCATACCTGATCCTCCAGTATTCCGGGTATTCATTACATGATGCCGCGCGGTGAAGCGCAAGAATATTTTGTGTTCTTCCTGTGGTTTTATTATTATATTACATCATGTGTACGATGTGGATGCCGGAGAAAGGAGGGGTTCTGTGCATACGGGAAATGACGGACGGGGAGGTATCACCCGCGGAATATCGGGCGCAGCGGCCTTCGGAATAGCGGTGCTGGTAATGTTGTCCGGGGGATTCGCGCAGAGCGCCAAAGGGCTTTTCATTCCGGACAGGGGAAATTTTATCGTGTATTCACATGGGACGCAGTACCGGATACTTCATCAGGGGAGGTTTCTTGATGCCGATACGAGGACCCGCATTCAGCGTATCGCTTCCGGGAAAAGAATTGTATCCGCCGCCGATGACCCCGCAGGATTTGCCGTTGCCGAAGGGATGACTTCAATTATTAACAGTATACGTCAGCAGGCGGTGAATGAAGCAGACCTGAAGAATTATCTCAATTTCGCGGAAAGTGCGATTGCGGGAAACATGGATCTCCTCCAGCGGATGCGTGTTCTTGCAGTCCGTGCCGCGGGCGGGATCATGAACACTGACGACTGGGAAATACTGCAGTCCGAGGTCGCCCAGCTTCGTGACCAGGTTGATCTGAATGCCGCCTTTTCAACATTCAATACGAAGAGGGTGATCCCCGGACTAACATCGGTGAACCTCGGCCTTGACAGGGTGGACCTCGTCCGGGACAGGTACGGCTCGCTGGAGATTATTGACAGTGCACTGGGGCGTTTCACGAAATTGCGGGTAGTGAAAGGGGTCCGGAGCAACCTCATGGAAATGCGGATTAAAGGTAAAATGATTTATTTCATAAACCTTCAAAGCGCGGAAAGCGGAATCCGGGACGCTGATATTGCCGGTGAGGTATCGGCGCTCCTGAAAAACAGGACACTCCTGCGGATGTCCCATGGTGTGATGCTTCTGGGCAAATAAAAAGTATTCTTCTTGACATCCCGTTTCGTGCTATCAATAATTATCACTCTAAGAAAGATATACCCTTTCCCTTGAAGGGCCGGGTTGCTCGCCAGTGCCCGGTGCCCCGGAGGGAAGGAATTGGTACACGTGATATAATTGAACAGTCCGGAGGTAATATGAAAAAAATTCTTCTTGTAATGGCGATGTGCAGCCTGATGCTGCCCTGGGGATGTAAACGGGATTCGGCGCAGCAGAGTCCGGATGAGGCAGTTGCGAAAAAATACGCGAAATACCGCGTGGCTGTACAGAAAGAAAAGGAACTGAAAACCTGGGTTGCCACACTGGAGAAAGGGGAAGGGGTTGATCTTCTCGGCGAGGAAAAGATTATTACACCGCGGGGAAAGGAGATCGATGTTTCACGGGTGCGTCTTGCTGACGACAAGATCGGATTTGTGCCGACAGGGCACCTTGCGGATAAAGTGATAATCTTTACAAAGGAATCCAAGGCCTTTATACGCCCGACAATCGGCACAAGGGTCCATGCCGTCATCCCTCCGGGAACTATCGGATTTGTAATTGGGGAGAAGGCAAACTGGGTGCAGGTATATATCGGGAAAGTCAAGGGCGGGTGGATCACCTCGCAATGGGTGAACGAGGGATTCGTGTCCGATCCCCAGGCCCTCATCGATGCGCGGAGTTATGAAAACGCCCTGGAGCTTATCGCGTCGGGAAATGAGAGCAAAAAAACTGCCGCGAAGGATAAACTTACGGAAATATCACAGGGCGGTTCTGTAATGGCGGAAATCGCAATGAAAAAACTTGAGGAACTGAATAAAGCCGCGGAACAGCAGGAACAGTCTTCGAACGCCGGGCAGGAGGAACAGCCTGCAGGGCAGAGAGAGGGCGCCGGAGACCAGCAGGGGCAATAACGGTTTGTATCTACCTGACCTTTGTCCGTGCCTGGATTGATCGCAGGAGTGTGGCGCTGTCGGCGAATTCGAGGTCTGAGCCCAGCGGCAGCCCGTGAGCAATACGCATAACCTCGGGTCCCGCCTTGATGTCTCCAATGTGCCGTGCGATATAGAGCGCGGTGGCGTCGCCTTCAACGGTTGGATTTGTCGCGATGATGACTTCACGCACTATGCCTTCCCGGCAGCGCTGCAGGAGTGATGTGATGTTGAGGTCCTCAGGGCCTATGCCGTCGAGGGGAGACAGGACACCATGAAGTATGTGGTACAGGCCGCTGTATCCCCCGGTGTTCTCTATTATAATAGCGTCCTTCTGCTCCTGGACCACGCAGAGAAGGCTCCGGTCCCGGGAGTCGCTCTGGCATACCGCGCAGATGTCGCTGTCCGATATCCCCCCGCATATACTGCAGGAGCGGATGTTTTTCCTGAGATCAATAATGGAAGCGGCAAGCTTCTCTGTCTCGTCCTCCCTGAGTTTCAGGATGTGAAACGCGAGGCGGGACGCGCTTTTCGGGCCGATCCCCGGAAGTTTCGAGAATTCCCTGATAAGGGCGTCCAGATATTTTGACGGAGCGGTCACGGATAATTTCCTAACTGAACATGTCGCCGAGACCGGGGATGTTCATGCCTCCGGTGAGTTTTTTCATTTCCAGGGCAGCTTCTTCCTTGATTTTATCGCCGGCGATTTCCGCGGCAGTTATAATCGATTTTTCAATTTTCTTCCTGTCTCCTGAGTCAATGAGGGCCTGGTCGATATCGATGCCGATAAGCCGGTATTCGCCGTTCATTCTCACCTTTACCGTGCCATCCGGATTTTCACCTTCGGTAACAGTTTTTTTCAGCCGCTTCTGAATATTTTTGAATTCCCTTTGAAGCTTCATTACATTGCCAAGATCGCCTAATCCTTTCAGCATCATTTTTCTCCTGTATCGTTAATAATTTTTCCATGAAACAGCTCAACAATTGTCTCAACAAGCGGGTCATTCTGCGCCAGATCCTCTTCAACGGTGTCGGATATCATTTCGGCATCAGAGGGAGGTGTTTCCACCTGCCTGACGGTACCGGAGGGCAAGTCTGCCGGTGTTTTCCCGGGGATATCCGTGAGCAGTTCACTGCCGGTGGCCCGCCTGAATTCAGCTTTTATATACGAGAGGTCGTTGCGGTCAAGCATTCTTTCTCCGGAGGTCTCTCCCGGGACTCGGGGGAACGTCAGGTGAAACCCCGCAGTGTTTTTCGCGATAACTGTATTTTCAAGCTTCACGAAGAGCAGAGGCTTGCGGGTCTTGAGTTCCGCCAGAATATCGCCCCACTGTTTTACCGGGTCGGAGGGAGCAGGGTCAGGGACGGGAATTTTTTTTTTCTCAGGTTCCGGGGCCCGTGGTTTCAGCTGTGCAGGTGCTGCCCGGGGAGGGTCATTTTTTTTTACTACGTCCGGTTCCTCCGGCTTTGGTTTCGGCACGGGAGCGGATTCTTTCCTGTCATCCTTTCTCTGCGTTGCAACGGGGACTTTTCCTTCAAGGCCTGCAATGATGGCCGCGACGGAAGGCCTCTTTTTTGCCGCGATCATATCGAGAACAGCCATTTCGATATTGATGCGTTCATTGACGGAATACCGGATCTCACCCTGAAGGTCCGTGAGTATCCGGAAGAAAACACTCAGCTCCTCGTCATGTATGGCGTCAGCCAGTGTTTTCATCTCGCCGGTTTCCTCCGGTGAGAATCCCAGTATTTCCTGTACGGCGATGCCGTGCTGCACTAACCTGACAGTGCGGATAATATCGACCAGCCCCGCCACGTACCGGGAAAGGTCAACTCCGAGGGATGAGATGCGGTCAATTTCATGAATGGCTGCCGAAGCATCGGTATCAAGGACGTTGCGGAGCAGCGCGAGATAGCTTTCTACCGGGACGACGCCAAGCACCGCAAGGGCGCTCCCCTCGCTGATGTTCCCCTCTGAAAAAGAAATGATCTGGTCAAGGAGCGACTGTGCGTCGCGCATGGAGCCGTCGGCTGCACGGGCAATTGGATACAGGGCCCTGCGGTCAATGCTGAAGCCCTCCGCTTCAACGATTGTGCCGAGGTGATTTACGATTGCCTCGATGGATATTTTCTTAAAAAAGAATTTCTGGCAGCG
Organism: Spirochaetota bacterium; assembly: GCA_029573825.1. Lineage (GTDB taxonomy): Bacteria > Spirochaetota > UBA4802 > UBA4802 > JAGODF01 > JAKQCH01. The sequence goes on from JAKQCH010000353.1 coordinate 13,423, forward strand.
AGAGAGTATGGTGTCCGGGACCTGGTGGATTTCAGTAGTGGCGAAAACGAACACCGCGTGGGGCGGCGGCTCCTCCAGTGTTTTCAGAAGAGCGTTGAAAGCTTCCTTTGTGAGCATGTGGACTTCATCAATGATGTAAATCTTGTACCGGGATTTAACCGGGGCGAAATTCACATTTTCACGAAGTTCCCGGATGTTCTCAATGCCGCGGTTGGAAGCGCCGTCAATTTCTATAACGTCAAAGGATACCCCGTCGCGGATTTCAACGCAGTTCTCGCACACGCCGCAGGGATTCCCCGTTAGTCCCGCAAGGCAGTTCAGGGACTTTCCGAGAATACGCGCCATCGTGGTTTTCCCAACGCCCCGGGGGCCGGAAAAAATATAGGCGTGTGAAATACGACCGTTTTTTATGCTGTTCCTGATCGTTGTGGAGACGTGGTCCTGGTGAAGGACTTCGTCAAAATTCTGAGGGCGCCATTTCCGGGCTATTACCTGATATGCCATCACTTGTTAACTGTACAGGGGATTTTTTGGTGCTGGGGGTTCCCCGGAAACCGGGAAACCCCCAGCGGCAGTTGATTCGGAGAAGGAGGGATTCGAACCCTCGGTAGCTTGCGCTACACACGGTTTCCAACCGTGCTCCTTAGGCCGCTCAGACACTTCTCCCAACACTGGTGCGACAGGATAAAACAAAAAATACAAACCTCATCCGGTTTGTCAATAAACAATAAGGAATTTTTTCATACGGAGAAGGAGGGATTCGAACCCTCGGAGGGCAGAACCCTCAACGGTTTTCGAGACCGCCCCATTCGACCACTCTGGCACCTCTCCATGGACCATCGCACTGTCGCTCCGGTGATGATTTCAAAGCTGCAGTGGGTTGTAAATGTGTAAATTCCCCTTGAATAAATCAAGGATTTTTTATTTCTGGTTATTCGATTCCAAATCCTTAGTTTAGGATTAAATATAGCAACAGGTAATTTTGGAAATTTTCCATAATATTCGATATACAATACAGGTGAAAATCCACCGCATCGTGATGGCGTCGGGGACCGGAGAGCTTCTAAAGCTGTCATTGATGCAACTCGAAAGGATATGAAAAAATCAAAATGTGTGGACAAATTCCGTACATTTTATTACATTGACGATATATCTCATACAAACAGGTGTTATGGTATGAAAAGCAAAAACAACAAAAATGACAGGATAGACGTGCGCGTCTCAAGTGATGTGAAACAGCTTATTGAAAAGGCAGCCCAATACCGGGGACTTTCAATAAGCGCCTTTGCGACGGCGGTCCTTGTGGAGAATG
>JAKQCH010000175.1 GCA_029573825.1 Spirochaetota bacterium
TCCCGCTTCTGCAGGAGGCTGTTAATTCGGTGTATGATTACTTTATGCAGTTCAATGAGGAGCGGTAGTTCTTTTTCGAGAGTATTTACAACATTGTGGAATAGTGTGGGTGCTTTTTCATAACAATATTTATGCTTCAATGTAATAAATGTCCTGATTGACACCTTGAGGTTTAACAGCTTCCCCTTTCTTCGAAAACATTACTGTTCGAAGAAAGGGGGTTCTCTATGGATAGAGAATATGCCGGGATCAGTAATGTATATTATCATTGTTGCTGATATTATGGCTTAAACGAGTACGCATTCGTCCTGTCGTTCGGGTATGTGACGCTCAGTTTCAGTGGAAGCTCGCCAGGCTGCATGGCATCAAGCGTTTTTCTGAGAGGGAAAAACCATGTGTAAACATAAAAAGTTCCTGAAGAGCGCCCTCGCGCCCATAATTGCTTCTGGTAAATAAAGTACATGGGGCTTTGTAACAGGGTCCCTTTCTTGTCAGCAATATTGAATTTCAGGTTATACTGCTTCTGGTAGAGCGGCTGATGTGTGAGTATTTCGAATGCGAGGTAACCGTTTTTTACATATTTCATAGCGTTCAGCTTTTCGATTTCCGCTTCTCTCTGGTTGTCGTTTAGTTTCCTGTTCTCAATAATTCCATTTCTTATTGCTTCCATTGTCCTTTTGAAGCCATACTCTTCCACCACGCCGGCCCAATGCGTTGCATACTCTCCGTACTGTTGCTTGAGATACGCGTCATCAGCATCGCTCTGCACCTTCACAATACTTACAGACCCGCAAGCTGAAACCAGAACAATCAAAAACAGTGTGAAAAGTGGTTTTCTGATTTTATTCTTCATTACATACTCCTCCGGTAATTTTATTATTTTATTCTCCCTTTTGTAAGAGACTTAGCTTGCACAATTCTCTCGAGGAAGATTGTTTCCATGGAAATGTTTTTTCATCGTTCTTATTCCTGTGATTCCAGCTACACTGCAATTATGTATTGTAAAACGACAATAGACTTCATTGTGAATATACGTATATGTGATTTTTTTAAGCGATAATACAGCTTGGCGATGCATTTGTCAATCAATTATTGACGGTTTATGTGTTTGCGGGTATTTTTTTCGAAAGGACAAAAAACAACTAATTTCATGTTATAACTGGCTATATTGTCACAATATTTGACATTTCTGCACCTAATGGGTGTAACTTCGGTACTCAACAGGTAGGAGAGGACGGCTTTTTTTGCAATATTGCTGTGTCGGCAGGAAACACGTTTTTCTGGATCCTATACTGGACTTACAGGGCGGATTCCTGTCGCCACGAAAATATACTGGTCGATTGACTCGCCGGCGGCACGATGCCGGGTATTTTGGCGGCACACTGGGGATGGGATTCTATGCGGTGTATCCCTCCCTGAACCCGGTAATATTTGATTTCGGGGGACTGATCGGGCATTACCTTAACAGTTCCGGCGGTGATGCCGCCTGGGAGCCGGAGGAGCTGCTTGTTTTAAGAGTGACGATGAATATCAACCTTTATTGATCCTGCTTTCGTTTATGTATATCTTTCCTGATAGTAAGAAAAATAATGCTTGAAATATCCCGCTCCGAAAAATATCTTAATTATACCATCAAAAATAACGAAATAATATCATGGACCCGAAACAGCGCATAGAGTATATCCGCAAGGGAAACGACCTCTTCAATAAGGGGGAGATTGACAAGGCGGCAGTGATCTTCGAGAAAACCGGTTACAAGGACGGCCTTACGAGGGTGGGGGACCATTTATATTTCGATAAAAAGCAGCCCCTCTTCGCGTTCAAATACTACAAGATGGCGGGACGTCAGGACATGATTGATGAGATATTCGCCCGCATGGTATTTGCCCTGGGAAAGCTCATCAGGAATGAGGACGAAAAGCCGCCGGAAGAGGTGAGGGTTAACCTGCCTCCCCTCAAGGTGTCCCCCAAGCTGAAAATCTTCGCAGAAGAAATTCTCCGGCAGCACGGGGACTCCGCGGACTCCTGACTTCAGAGAACCAGCCGTTCGTATTCATCAATACACATCAGTTCAATATCCAGCAGTTGTGAGAATGCCTCGCGGAAGTCATGCTGTCCCGTGGTGAAAAGCCCGTGTCCGTACACGATAGCGCCGCGCCGTCCCGTCAGCGCGGGAGGGAGGGTGTTGCAGAGACCATACCGCCCCGTACCCACTTCCCCCGGAACCACGGGGATGTCGTTGATAAAACGCTTCTGTGTGCATTTGATGTGGCACTGTCCCCTGATTTCGCAGTCCTTTTTGTCACAGAGCATTGACATGATCACGCAGAACTTCGGGTGACCGTGAAGGATGGCCCTGCTGTCGCTCCGGAGATATATTTCCTTATGGGCGGAATATTCGCTGGAGGCGGTCACCGCGGCGCAGGAGGAACCGTCAATCGGGCAGGGGTCAACGCATCCCGGAAGCTCATCCAGTGAGCTCCCCGTCTGGGAGATATAAATAGTATCATCGGTACGGTACGAGATGTTCCCGAAAAATGAGTCCACCAGCCTGAAGTCCACCACCAGTTTACCCGCTTCCGCAATGGCGCGGTATATCGACCCGCTTTCTGTGAAAGGCCCCTTCTGTAAATTCCATTGGTTCTTTTTCCCGTACACGAATGATTTGTAAGATGCAAGGGCCTTGTCACGGAGTTCACGTTCCGCGCTGTCACGGATGCCGTTGTAGAAAAGGTCACTGAAGAACTTCACGTACGCGGAGAAGCAGATGGAGCTGAAGGTGATGAATGCCTGCTCCGGGCTCACGGTGCCGTAGGTCACGATGCCGTGGCCGCGAACGAAGGCGCCCTTGCGCCGGCGGAGTGCGGAGAGGATGGTGTCCGCGTCGAACTCCGGGAGGATCGGAATGTCGTGGAGGAAGGTTCGCGTCTCGCTGTCCTCGGGGCGTATGGCGCCGGTGCCTCCGGGGAGTCCCGCGGCGAGGCGGTTCAGAATGGAAAAGAATGGCTCCGCTGGACGGGCGAAGAGGATGCTGTTGATGTTCATCCCGCCGATTACTTTCTCAATGACTTCCCGCGCGTCATCATCGCGGTTCCATTCAAGGCGCGCATCCAGGCCGCCGATCAGGGGCGCCCCGCTGTCGCAGAGCCCCTGTGCTGTCAGTTTATTATCATACTTCTCTAAAAGCCGTTTCATACCAGTCCAAGCTCCCTGCGTTTGTCATCAAGAGGCATGCCGTTCCCGTCAAGCCCCCGCACACAATAGTAGTCGCTCCGGGCTCGAAGAAAGTCTTCTCTGCTGAGCGGAGGCACCTCGATCCCGTTCCCGGCGCTTCCCCCCGTAGTGAAGAACCGCTCCGGAAGGTCGTCATCCGCGGCAGTGAAACCGTTCATCGCGTTCATGATCCGCTCATGGAAGTAGATGCGTTCCCCCGCGCGGAGGAGGTCCTGGGCCGTTGCGGCAACACCGGTGACGCCGTGATACGCCCTGGAGAATTCTTCCAGGGACGCCGCGAAAAAGAGAAACTTGCAGGCGGTGAGGGAATCAATGGCGGCATTGAGGTCCTCGCTCAGCTTGATGATACGGGCCTTCCCGCTGAAGGTGAAGCGGTCCGTGGCCACGGGCTTCCGCAGTATCTCATGGGAGATGGGATATGCCCGGAGGTGACACCCGCCCCGGGTGGAGGTGATGTAGGCCAGTGCCATGCCGTACGCGCCGCGGGGATCGTATGCGGGAAGCTCCAGCTTTTTCACGGAGATCGACGCCTCCGGATGTCCCTTTGATTCCGCGTACCGGTACGACCCTTCCTTCAGCTCTGCCCCGATACCGGTTCCGCCGGCAATGTCTCTGAGGAGCGCGAGGAATTCCTTCGGTGAAAGATGCTGCCCCGAAAGCTCCTGATAGCAGGCAATGGTGGAGGCGGCGCTGATGGTGTCCATCCCGGCTTCGTTGCAGATGTGGTTCGCCTCCATGACGGCGTCAATGTCGTTGTTCATGAGGAGGGCGCTGAAGTGCGACATGGTCTCGAACTCAGGAATGCCGGCGCCGTCCTCTCCTTTCTTTTTGCAGAGGATGTGGCATCCCATGCAGCCGAACTTTTTGGTATGATACCGCTCTTTGTACTGCCAGGCGTTCATGGCGGGGGCATTGTCGAAATAGGTCTCCCTGAAGTTGTCTGTGGGCATCATACGCCGGCTTGATATCAGATCATAGAGGGCCCCGGTGCCGAAGTTCGATATCCCCAGCTCTCCTTTCAGGATAGGAGAGGCCGAGGCGAGGCGGAAAATCTCCTCACGGGCGCCGGCGAGGTTTTCTTTATCAAACACATCAGTTTTACGGTTTCCCTTCACCGTGAGGAACTTCAGGTTCTTCGCCTCCATCACAAGGGCCAGTCCCCCGCGTCCCGAGGTGTAGTGAGCGTCAATCATGATGCAGGCGTACCGCACTCCCGCTTCCGACGCGGGCCCGGTAATCGCCACGGATGCCGTGGCGTCCATCTTTTCCATGATATCGTGTACCGTGAGTCTGCGGAGGTGGGCCGCGTCAGTGAATTCCACGCCTTCCTCCGTGATGTGGATACCGCAGAGTGTATCGCATTTACCGGTGATTGAAATTCCGTCAAGGCCTGCCCGTTTAATGAAGGTACCGAGCCTTCCTCCCACGGAGGTGTCCCCCACGGTTCCCGTGAGGGGTGAGCGCGACATGATCACCATACGTCCCGAAGTGGGGGAGGCGGTGTCCACAAGGGGCCCCGTAAAGAAAAGGAGCGGCATATCAGGGTCATCCCATGAGCGGGTGATGTGCGGGCGGAGGTAATGCCCTGCAAGGCCCTTTCCTCCGATCCATGTTTCGTAAAGTTCACGGGGCGGCGTCTCTATCTGCCATGTCTGTGCGGTCAAGTTTATATGAAGTATTCTGCCGTGCCAGCCGTACATGAAATTCTCTCTTCCATTATAAAATCATGATACATTCCGGTTTTAGTACTGTTGCAATCGCATAATGCAGGGCCCGGTCGTGTCAATACAGATGTGTATCCGAAAAACTATGTAGCATCAGGGAGTATTGTACGTCAAGAAGGTATTTTTTATCAAACATAC
>JAKQCH010000370.1 GCA_029573825.1 Spirochaetota bacterium
TTCGCTCATCTTGCACTCTACACGGTTCGTTACCTCCCCATGCAGCAAAACTGCTTTGCTCCCGAACAGGAGTAAGGAAGCATCCGGGCCTTTCACCCGGTGGGTTTTTATCTATATACACACGCCTCTTGGCGTACCGGCAGGCGTTCATCCTGAACGCTCGGGAAGGGCAGCGCCCTTCACCCTGGGACATGCGATCCATCTCAGGGACAGATACCGATAGCGGAAATGCAGCCCATACCATGAACAGAGCTTACTTCACCGCAACCGCTTCACCCATAACAGAAAAAATTCATTTCAGGGAAATAATACACCCGAAAGCACAGATTACGCAAACATCAATTTACCACGAGGTTCAGGAATTGGGCGATTTTCAATTTTCGCTGTTTCCAGCCACTCTTCCATAATAATATATGCGTTTTTTAAAGCCTCTTCGTAAGAGGTACCATCAGCCATGCACCCTGGAAGTTCCGGGACCTCGGCAATAAAGGAATCGTCTTCATGACTCCAGTAAATTATTATTTCGTATTTTAATATTGGCATTGCCTTATTCTCCAAGCTGATATTTAACGAATATATTCCTTATTTGCCTGACCTGATATGGTTTCGCTTTTGCGCCTTTCGGTTGGATATTAATAATTTCAACGATTCCATCCTTCGTATAAATGTGATGATCACCCTTAACGCGCAGTCTGAATCCGGCATTTTTCAGTAATTTCATAAGATCGCTAAAATCAATATTTGAATCACTACGGCCAGATAATATTTTTTCGAGAACCTTATCCATTTCTGGAATATATAAAACACGGCAGCACTATGCAATAATTTTTTTCCATACCAGAGAAAATGAAATGTTTTTCGATAGGCACACAACCGACAGTAGATTGGAAGTGTCGGCAAAGAGAGAATTTCAAAATCAGGTAAATCCTGGAAGCTCCCCCCTTTTCTCCAGTAAGGATATTCAGGAAGCAGAGGAGATATATGGATGCAACCCCTCCGCGAGGCACGAACGCTGAGCCATGCCGCGTCATAAAGGACATATGTTACGCGGCATGAGGGAGCGCATACCATGAACAGAAGCTCCTTCGCTTCTCTGCCGGACAGCAAGTATGGTGAATGCACTGCCGTAGCAAGGCCCACCGCCGTGTGAGGTGCGGGATGGGGCCCCCCCCGGGGGAAGGGCAGCGCCCTTCACCCAGGGACATGCGGCCCATCTCAGGGACAGATACCGATAACGGAAATGCAGTCTGAACCATGATTCACACGATTACAGGATATCAAAATCAGGTTATGGATAAAAGAAAAAAGCACACCCAGGCACATTCAGGAAAATACTTAAACAGGCAAACATTACTGAAGAAGAATTTCGGCAATTGTAAACGGTAGATCCCACCACTGCAACACCCCTTCCCTCTATCCGGTGCCTCAGCGAGACACGGTCGCTCCCGTACATTCCCGTACTCCGCGAAATCATTACATCCTGTAAAAGTGACGCCAAGCCGTGCCGGGGCAAGAACAAACCCTTACCAGGGGAGATGAATTCTTAGAGCAGTAAAAAATTGATTGATAATAAAACTCCTCCCCCTTATTATTCGTATACACATCAAAGATGTATAGAACAGAGAGGAACACATTGTAATGGCTGATAAACCGGCAGATACAATAACAGATGGTCTTATACAGGAG
>JAKQCH010000045.1 GCA_029573825.1 Spirochaetota bacterium
GAATGCCTCCCCGGGAAGGAAGCTCCTGCTGTCAGGTTCCGGCCAGTGCAATATTACCCATGGCGGGGACATCGAATCGTTTCCGGCGCATTACGGCGGCAGGGAGCGGTTTGTGAAGCATTCACTTTTCCGGTTTACCAATAATGACCTGATGGAATTTTTTCTGTCCCGTGGACTGGGGATGGGGGAGGAGGAAAACGGAAAGATATTTCCTGTAAACCGTGACGCCTCCGATGTGCTCCGGGTGCTTCTTGATGCCTGCAGGGACAACGATGTCCCGGTGAAATGCGGGGATCCGGTCCGGTCTGTCCGGCGGGTTGATCGTGGATTTGAAGTCCTCACTGCTGGCGCGGTATACTGTACCCGTGCCATTGTGATTGCCGCGGGAGGGAAGTCGTATCCTCACACCGGTTCAACAGGTGACGGGTATGCGTTCGCCTCGTCTCTCGGTCATGAACTTGTCGAATGTGTGCCGGCTCTTGCACCGGTTATCGTGAAGAACTATCAGTTTGCGGACTGTGCCGGTATATCTGTCCCCGGCGCCAGGGTGGGTCTGTACCGGAAGGGGAAAAAGGAACGGCAGTTCCAGGGGGATGTGCTCTTCACTCACCGTGGACTTTCAGGCCCCGGCATTCTTGACGCGAGCAGGTATATACAGCCGGGGGACCGGATCACTGTCTGCCTCACGGATTTCGGAAGCAGGGATGATGTTGATACCATGCTTCGTGACATGATATCGACCTCAGGAAAAAAAACTGTAAAAAATTCTCTCGGAGCATTGCATGTCCCTGATCGCCTGGTCCAGAAAATATTTGTCTGCAACAGTATCGACCCCGCCCTGACGCTTTCGCAGATGACAAGGGAAATCCGGATATGCCTTGTGGAAAATATTACCGCGCTCCCCTTTGATGTGGCGCGGACCGGGGGGTTCAATGAAGCAATGGTTACTGCGGGAGGTGTATCCCTGGGTGATATCAATCCCAAAACAATGGAGTCAAGGATTGTCCCGGGACTGTTTTTCGCGGGAGAGGTCCTCGATGTGGACGGGGATACCGGGGGATATAATCTGCAGTTCGCCTTCTCTTCGGGCTTTGCCGCCGCGGGCGGTGTGAGTCGCTTTCTGAAACGTGCCGAATCATGTTCCGGGTCTGATTCGTAAAGCCCTTGACATGGCCTGGTATTCCCCGTAAAATATTATTGAGAATATCACGATGGAACCGGTTATGAAAATTGCTGAAACATACAGGAAAATCCGGAAGGAAGTCCCGGAGAATGTGAAAATCGTCGCAGCTGTCAAGACGAGGTCCCCTGAAGAAGTGATGGAGTTCATCGAGGCAGGGGGCACTGATATCGGTGAGAATTATGTCCAGGAAGCGGAACAGATGTACCGTGAACTTGGCGATATGGCAAAGACTGTGCGGTGGCACATGATCGGGCACATCCAGACCAACAAGATCAACAAGAGCCTTGAACTGTTTGATGTGTTGCAGACTGTGGACTCCGTGCAAAAGGCCGCCGCCGTCGATGTCCGGGCCGCGCGGTGCGAAGGAAGGGTGGTTCCAGTGTATCTTGAAATTAATATCGGTGATGAATCAACGAAGGCGGGGCTTTTACCTGAATTCGATGAAGTCCTGAAGGCGGCTGAAGGCATTGCCGTCATGGAGCATGTGCGCCTTGAGGGACTCATGACCATGGGGCCGGTAACGGGCGATCCGGAAGATTCACGTCTGTTTTTCAGGCGGACCAGGGAAATTTTTGACGGACTCCGGGGATGTTCCATTCCCGGTGTTGCGATGGACACGCTGTCAATGGGTATGTCGGATTCCTATCGTGTCGCTATTGAAGAGGGGAGCACCATGATACGTCTCGGAACGGTTCTGTTCGGGGCACGATGACGTTTGTCGCTGTTACCACTTATATCTGCTAACCGGAACATATACCTGGGTGCCGCCTTCGGGTGTTTCGTTTGAACTGTTCAGTATCACATCTCCGGCGTGGTCTTTCACCGCATTGTACCCTGCTGCCGGTGCGCTCCCAAGGGAGACACAACCCTGAATAGAGGCAAGTGCGATAAAAATCGCGATATATAGTTTCTTCATTTCATTCCTTTTGGTCACAATGTGCATTTTTCCCCGGTTCAGGGAAAAATATATACTCCGGATGGAAAATCCGATAATGTACAATACAATCCGAATTTATGTCCATATCCTAAACAAACGATCAATTGTCAACCATGTTTTGTCACTTTTTTGTTTTTTGATCTGAACAATTGCAATGTATAATAGCAATAACTCATGGGATTGTCAAAAATATATTGAAATTCATTTTGTTTTGTGAAAAAATATTAGACTCGTTGTGGATATGAAAAGTTTCGGGTGCCATACTGATTCGTTTTTTAGGATATTTTAACCGGAGCATAATGAAGGAAAACCGCAAAACAAAGAAAGAGCTTGTCGATGAAATAGACCGCCTGAGGGGACTTCTCCGTGAATATCAGGGATCCGCGCCGGCTGCGGTGAATGATGAGGAGAAAAGTTATCTTCTCGGCAGGGCGATGTTCAAAGCGTCCCCTGATGGGGTGTTCCTTGAATCCCTTGACGGCACCATAACCTACTGTAATGAAAATGCCGGGAATATGTACGGATATTCCCGTGAGGACCTTATCGGCGCTTCTATTTCGCTGCTTGTCCCCGATGATATCCCCCTGAATGTTACAGCGAGGCGGGATAAGCACCTGAAGAGCCGGGGACTTTTTTTTGAGACCCGCGGCAGGAAAAAAGACGGTACGGTTTTTCCCGTTGAAATCAGCTCCCGCATCGTTGAGCTCGATGATGAGAGATATATCGTATCATTTGTTCGTGATCTGACTCAGATTGTGGAAGCCGGAGAGAATCTTAAAAAATCCGAGGAAAAATTCCGGCACCTCGTTGAAAACATACATGAAGTCATTTATACCCTGGATCTCGACGGGAATATTACCTACATCAGTCCCGGACTTGAAACAATGATCGGAATTCCTCCCGATGAACTCATCGGCCGTCATTTTCTGGAATTAATTTACCCCGATGATGTTGATTTCCTCGTTGAACAGTACGGGGAGCTCATGGAGGAAATATACAAGCCCAGTGATTACCGCATTAAGAGGAAGGACGGCACGCCCCTCTACGTGCAGACCAACAGCCGTATCATTAAGGAGAACGGGGTTCCCGTCGGTATTACCGGCGTCCTCACTGATATACATCAGTTAAAAATGTGGGAGGCTGAACTGCTTGACCGAAATGCCCGGTATGAGGAGCTCAATCAGGAATTAGCTGCGGCCAATGAAGAGCTGGAAGCGATGTATGAAGAAGTGACTGCTTCGAATGAAGAACTTATGGTCTCAAATGAAGAAATGGCAAATGCGCAGAACAGGCTCCTCAGCGTCAATGCCGACCTGGAAAAAAGTGAATTGCGCTACAGGGGCCTTTTCGAAAACTCCCCCATCGCGCTCCTCGAACAGACCGGGCAGCACATGAAAACGTATATTGAAAAGCTGCGTGCCGCCGGGATAAAGGACTTCCGAAAGTATTTTCAAGAAAATCCGGCCCCCCTCCGGGAGGGCCTGAGACGGTTGAAGATTGCAGAAGTAAATGATGCCGCGGTGAAGCTGTTCGGCGCACCTGACAAAGATGGCGTGAGGCGTGAGATCGAACGTCTCACACAAAAGATTTCCGACGATTTTCTGATAAATGAAATGACAGTATTCGCGGAGGGGGGGGCGCATTTCCAGGGTGAAAGTGAGCTTGCAACTATCAACGGTGAAAGTATTCACGCGATTGTGGGAATAACCATACCTCCTGTTTTTGCTGATACCTGGGAAAGGATTATCATTTCCATTCTTGATATTACGGAGCGGAAACGTCTTGAGGAGCAGTTCCGGCAGGCACAAAAAATGGAAGCCGTAGGACGGCTCGCGGGCGGTGTCGCCCATGACTTCAACAATCTCCTTATGGTGATTACCGGGAACGCAGGGGTTTTGCTGCATGATCCGGGTTGCAGCGAAAAGATGAAAACACGCCTTGAAGAAATACAGCTTGCCAGCGACCGCGGAGCGGACCTGACGCGGCAGCTCCTCGCGTTCAGCAGAAAGCAGGTAATGCAGCCTGTGGTCCTCAATGTGAACAATATCATCACAAATCTGGAGAAAATGCTGCGTCGCCTTATCGGTGAAAACATTACGTTGACAAGCCGTCTTGAACCGGACCTGTCAATGATAAAAGCTGATCCCAGCCAGATTGAGCAGGTAATCATCAATCTTGTGGTGAATGCCCGGGATGCGATGCCGGAGGGCGGCAGGATGACAATACTGACAAAAAATGAAGTGATTAACATGGAGAAGGCCGCAGAGTTTTCTCTGCCCGGGTCGGGTAATTATATTGTCGTCTCTGTCCTTGACACCGGAACCGGTATTGATGAAAAAATACAGTCCCATCTCTACGAGCCGTTTTTTACCACCAAGGACGTGGGGAAGGGTTCCGGCCTTGGTCTCGCG
>JAKQCH010000050.1 GCA_029573825.1 Spirochaetota bacterium
TTAATCGCCTCCCCGAAAACATCATGTATCTGCCCGATATTGGCGGTAATGTTTTCATGGGTAAGCATGACGCCACGGGGATCACCAGTCGTACCGGATGTATACATTATTGTGGCAAGATCATCAGGTTTAAGGGAATGAAGCCGTTTATCGTACAGCGCAGTATTGACATACTGACGACCTTCGGCAATAACATCTGAAAGGCAGGGAATGTCTTTCTTCGCAGATGCCTGGTCAAAGACAATGATGTCCCTGAGCCCCTTGAGCTGTTTCCGGAATTTCAGAACATTGTTAAGATTATTCGGCATACCGGCAAAGCATATTCGTGAATCGGAATTATGCAGGATAAACCGTACTTCCTCCCCGGAGTTCGTGGGATACACCGGCACGGTAACCGCCCCGATGGAAAGCGCCGCCATATCCGCGATGACCCATTCCAAACAGTTCGGGGAATACACCGCGATCTTTTCCCCTTTTCTCACACCACGGGAAAGCAGATAATACCCCGTGTTCCTGACCATGGTATTCACCGCTTCCCAGGAGATATCCTCGTAGGAACAGCCTCGTTTGTGAGATATAAAGGGGCTGCTGCCGAATCTGGCGGCCTGTTTGCTGAACACTTCGGCAATGGATTCCCAGTTGTAAACAGCCATATCCCCTCCGTCACACAATCCGAAACAGACTCCGGATCATTTCGTTCAACCCTATATGGGCACCATATTTTTTCAATACAAATTTGGTCATTATTACTGCATTTACCGCAACCAACACAAGTATGCATTCAGCATATTTCTTTTTGACCAAACATCCCGCAGGAATGAACGCGTGGACCTGCCGGAGGCCGATTACAGAGACACCATTGCGGTGCCGGAATCAGCGTACCGGTAGGGGATAGTTCCCACTGATCTTTACTCCATTATTCGTATACTTTTTCCTCAATCTGATCAGCGTTCAACGCGTCAGCCTCAACGTCACGAACCGGCTCCTTCGAGAGCACCTTGAAATACTCCTTGTACCATTCGTTCTGTATGATCATCTGCTGAATCTCGTTTGTGCCGACCCAAATCATGGAAAGCCTGATGTCTCTGAGAATCCGCTCAAGGGGATAAATGCTGGTGTAGCCGATACCCCCCATTACCTGCATGCAGTCATTGGCGACCTCCCATGCCGTTTCGGTGATGAACTTCTTCGCCTGGGACGCCATGCGCCGCACGCGCCCCGCGGAGGCCCTCCCCGAATCTGCAGCTAATGCTGCCGCATAGCCGATACCGCGCATTGCGTCCATCTTCAGGGCACAGTCTGCGACCTTAAATCCCACAGCCTGAAAATTCATAATGGGTTGGCCAAATGCCTTCCGCATGGAGGTGTACCGTGTCGCAATTTCGAGTGCCGGACGCACCGAACCAATCGTCATGAGGGCAGTGCCGAGACGTTCCGGAATCATATTGGTCTGAAACACGGGAAACCCGCCGTTGATACCGTTCAGGGCATACCGCTCTGGGACCCTGACATCATCAAATATAACGCGGCCCGCGCCGCCGCCGCGGACCCCCATGAGGCCGTAGATATACTTTGACTCAACACCGGCATCCCGTGGAACAATGAAACAGGTCATCCGTTCATGGGCCGGCGCCTCCGGGTTTGTCGCGGCGTATACCATGAACCAGTCAGCGCCTTCAGCACCCACGATAAACCGCTTCTGCCCGTTTATGATCCAGTCACCGCCGTCTTTTCTCGCCGTCGTTGCCGCGCCGAAGAAGTCTGAACCTCCCCGGGGCTCCGTGAGGCACTCCGCCGCGTATACTTCCCCTTTCAGGAGCGGCACAACTACTTCCTGCTTCAGCTCATCGCTGCCGTACTTTGCGATCGCCTCGCAGACAATATCGGCCCCTACTCCCCACAGACATGCGAGGCTGTAGCTTGCCACGCCCACCTCTTCGGCCACAATTCCGTCCTCGACCCATCCAAGTCCCCGTCCCCCCAGTTCCTTCGGCAGCCGTATTCCCAGAAGGTTGCGTTTACCGGCCTCCTTCAGGTATTCCTGAGGAAATTGAATTTTCTCCGCGTCCATATCAAGAATCATCTCCTTCGGAACCCACTTTGTAAACGCCCGGGCCTCGTCCCGAAGTTTCAGCTGTTCATCGGTCATAATAAAATCAAACATATCACGCCTCCCCTGTTGTGAAATAGTGGTGCTGCCGTAAGGCAGAAACCGCCATGTCCCGGCGGAGCTGCACCAAACGCTTCTCCCGCGGAACACAGCCTGCTGTTATACGGTTTCATGTTATCATTCATGATTACAACATCCAATGATTGACAGCATTCATCCGGCGTCATACCGACGCGAACCCTTCATCGACAATATTCATAAATGCGAGGTTCTCGCTCCTGATAGCCTTCGCACGTGCGTCAATTTCGGGGAGCACATGGCTGATATAATATTCCGCGCCGAACAGTTTTCCGTGGTAAAACGCGGCCTCCCGGTGTTCTTTCAGGAAATTGCGGACCTGTTTTCCGTCAGAGGTATCAATTCCTTTTTCACGATATATAGCGCCAAGTTTCTCATCGGCAATACCAGCCTGCCAGAAGAGGAGCCACGCCATGGAAACCGTCCCCATGAGCATAAGGAACGGATACGCGTTGCCGATGGGCACCATGAATTTCCCCTCCTTCCCGCACCGAACAAAATACATTCCCATCTCCCCGAGGAGGTTTACCGCATTCTGGACCTCCTTTGCGATCCCCGAAAGCGACGGAACGTCACGGTACCGCGTGATTGTCGCGTTCATCTCCCCGAGGAAATTCATGAAGTCTTTGCCTTTTCTCTGCCCAAGTTTCCGCCCCACAAGATCAAGTGACTGAATACCGTTGGTCCCCTCATAGATCGATCCTATTTTCAGATCGCGCATGAACTGTTCAACAGGATAATCCTGGCAGAAACCATACCCGCCATAGCACTGGATTGCCTGCTCCGTGACACGGAAACCCATGTCGGTACAGAAGGCCTTGGTGATCGGCACCAGGAGTTCCATAATACCGTGCCACTTTTCCGCCTCCTCCCCTTCAAAGGAATTTTTACGGTCAATGGCATAGGCGCACAGGTACACAAGGGCGCGCATGCCCTCGACATGCGACTTCATCCAGAGCAGCATCCGGCGGACGTCAGCATGTTTGATAATGGGTACGCTTGCGGCGTCGGGATTGCCCATGTCCCGAAGGCCCTTGCCCTGCACCCGCTCTTTCGCGTAATTAAGGGCGTGGAGGTACGCAACGGACGCCGTACCGGTCCCCTGGAGCCCCATATTGATGCGCTCCTCGTTCATCATGTTAAACATGATCTTCATCCCCTGCCGCTCTTCTCCCAGAAGCTCGGCATAGCACTCGCCGTTATCACCGAAACTCATGGCACAGGTCGCGTTACCCTTAAGACCCATTTTATGTTCGACACCCATGATCGAGTAATCGTTGCGCCTGCCCAATGATCCGTCATCGTTCACAAGATATTTTGGAACAAGAAATATTGATATACCGGCAGTTCCGGAAGGATCACCTTCAATTCTCGCGAGCACCGGATGGATAATATTGGTCACAAGGTCATGATCGCCGCCGGAGATAAATATTTTTGATCCATAAATACGAAAGCTTCCGTCCGGCTGGCGCACCGCTTTCGTGGTGAGCGCACCGACGTCGGAACCTGCCTCAGGCTCGGTAAGCACCATGGTGCCGCACCATTCGCATGAGAACATCTTAAGCATGTATTTGTTCTTCTGATCCTCGGTACCATACTTTTCGATAAGCTGCGCTGCGCCGACACCTCCTCCCGAATACATGAAATAAGCCATGTTGAAAATATAATGCTCCTGAACCGCCTTTTCGATTATATACGGAAGCCCCTGCCCACCTGCTTCGACAGGTGCCGACATGGTAAACCATCCCCCTTCAACCATGATTTTCTGCAGATCGTGAAAACAACGGGGCGCCTGTACCGCCCCATCCACGAACTTCGCCCCTTCACGATCACCTTCCATATACCGTGGAAGCACTTCTTCCTCACTGATCTTCTGTGCCATTTCCAGCAGCATCTCAAAGGTTTCCTGTGAAAATTCTTTATACTTTTCCGTCTGGAACAGTTCCTGTATTCCAAGCATTTCAAACAGCACGAAGTGCTGATCACGTCTGTCGACAATTAAACCCATAATTATGCCTCCCAATAATTGATATAATACATTCTAAATGCATTATAAAGCCGAATATAACAGATTATTACAATATGTTATAATATTCATTCATGTGATATCGTGTCAAGAATAATAGAAAAAAATTAACCATTTTAATAATAATTCAATACACGGAGGTAACATTCATGAAGGACCATCAGCATATTTTTTTGTAAAAAAGATATTGAAGTTTTTAAATATCACGCAAACTATATTCCGAAAAGAAACGATGCATATCATACGATTTGATATGTATCGCGATATACCAGAAGTAAAAAAGAACAGGGACTGAACAATGGGTTTCAAAAAAATCGGGAAAAAAATCCAGCTGGCCCGTGAAGCGAAGGGCCTGACCCAGTCAGACCTGGCTGAAAAACTGGCAATAACACAGGCGGCGCTTTCCAATTATGAGCTTGGCAAAAGAAGACTGTATCTGCACCAGATCCAGAAACTGGCTGAAATTCTTGACAAACACCTGAACTATTTCATTGATGATGAAAGTATTGACCGCTATACAGGCGCCGGCCAGGATATCAGCAACAAAAAAATACCGCTTTCAAATGAAGAAATCATGACAAGAATTTGCGCGCTCACCGGAGAGGAAACACAGCTGCTTTCGGAATTTCTTGATTTCCTGGAATGGAGAAAAAACAAAAATGATTGAATTGTCTGACGATCAGAAAAAATGGATCAAAATCGCAAAGA
>JAKQCH010000451.1 GCA_029573825.1 Spirochaetota bacterium
TCGGAACGACCGGTCATCCAGACGGTGTTTGACATCAGGACTGACAAGGTCAATGAACTCGACCCGGGTAAGGCGCTTATCATCAAGGCCTCAGGCGAGCACTCACTTCAGGAGGTGCTCCCAGCAACCACACCGGCCAAATGCTCATTTGAAAGGATATATTTCTCGCGTGGTACCGACAAGCACATCTATCGCGAGCGCAAGAAACTCGGCGAGACTCTCACCGAGCCGGTACTGGCTGCGGTGAACCATGATGTCAGGAATACTGTGTTTTCATACATCCCGAATACCGCCGAAAGCGCATTCTACGGGCTGATCGAAGGGGTCGACAAATGGCTCAACAACCGGAAAAGGCAATCAATCCTGAAGAAGGGCGATGCCATTACGGTAGCCGATTTTGAGAGGATAATGGATGTGAGGCCTCGCATAGAAAAGATTGCCGTAAAAGACATCAAGCTGCGTACTTTCATTACTGAGGACCGCAGCCGCGATGACCTTGTTGCGCACGTTTATGACGTGACTTACGGAATAATAAGGCGCGGGAAGGACAGCCTGGTAGTGATTGACGATTCAATTGTCCGCGGCACCACGCTGAAAGAGAGCATTATACGAATACTCGACAGGCTGGATCCGGCAAAAATTGTGATCGTTTCCTCCTCGCCGCAGATTCGCTACCCTGATTGTTACGGCATCGACATGTCTAGACTGGGCGATTTCATCGCCTTCCGTGCGGCACTCGAACTGCTGAAACTCACAGGCCGTGAGCAGCTGATAACCGATGTTTACGGGCGCGCAAAGGAAGAGCTGAAGAAACCTGATGCGGAGATGGTCAACCTGGTGCAGGAAATTTATGCACCATTCACTGACCAGGAGATCTCGAACCAGATTGCAGTGATGCTGAAAACATCTGAGATTAAGGCGGATCTGGAGATCGTTTTTCAGTCGGTTGAAGGACTCCACAAGGCCTGCCCGGGTCACACCGGCGACTGGTATTTCACAGGCAACTATCCCACACCCGGGGGCAACCGTGTGGTCAACAGGGCGTTTGTCAACTATATCGAAGGTCGCGGGGGAAGAGCGTATTAGGAGTCGGCAGTCAGCAGTACCAGTCAGCAGTACCAGTCAGCAGTGCCTGTCAGCAGTACCAATCAGCAGTACCAGTCGGTAGTAGAAGTCGGTAGTTGGCAGTAGAAGTCAGCAATTTGAGCCTCTGTCACGGGAGTATTGTCAATCCTGTATAAATGGATCTGGGACCTTCAGACCTTCAGACCTTACTGCGAAATATCAAAATCCTCCCTGTACGATGCCAGGTGCCGGTTGATCTTCTCGATGTAAATATCCCGCACAGTGATCATGATTCCAATCTCCTCGACATTCCCGAAATGGTGGTTGATGAAAGTCCCGAAACATTTCATTGTGGGAGAGAGGTTCATATATGCATTGATCAGCGGAGGAATGTTTTCACCCAGTCTGCGCACCTCCTGGCCAAGGATCTTCAGGTCATCCTTGAAATGTTTCCCCACAAAAATCCTCTCCATCTCCTCTTTGTTCATATCAATGATGATAGGATCATCAGGCACCGCCAGCTTATCAGGATCGGGGAAGTATTTCAGCATGAAATACAAGATCATGTTCCGTGCCTGCACATTGTAATGGGTATACATCGTCACTTTCCCGAACAGGTACCGTATCTGCCTGTTATCTATGATTATAGCCCCCAGCCCGTCCCAGAGGTTGTCAAGGGAAAAGAGACTCTTGCGGCCCATCGCGGCGCTCTGGTACTCCGGTCTGACGAACGAGCGTCCCAGCTCCATGGTGTGCGGAAGGTATTTTTTAATGAATTTTCGCGAAAAAGTGAAGTAGGATGACGAAGCAAAACGGTCAACAGTAAAATCCTTCTCCCTGTGCTCCGGGAAGATGAAACGGTATCCGCCTATTATTTCGCGGTTGTCCGGGTCCCATATCATCAGTTGTTTCTGCGGATGGTCCGGATCGAGGTCATACTCGTCAAGATCCAGGGCTTTACCGGTACCTCCTCCGGCGTGCCGGAAAGTCAGTTCGCGTATTCGGCCTATCTCGTGCATAAGCAATGGCGAGCTCCGGTGGTCGAAGATGTATACCTCGTTATTGGCGTTGTTCGTCTTTCTCAGGTAGCCAATCCTGGCCAGTTCCGCTGCCAGGTCTTCCACGGGCACCGCCTCGCCCAGGGGCTCCGCATTGCCATTTTCCAGTTCCTTATCCACGGAGAGATAAAATTGAGGACTAAAAGTAAGAAATAATCGTCAACTGCTTTTAAATCTTTCCGGCAAATTATATGTTTTCTCACGCACCATATCAGCCCACTCCTGCGGTTTCCTCGACTTGTCGAATGTCTGCCATGGTATCGGATCCCCGAAATAGACATCAATGTCCTTGCCGTTCTGCCTGAACATCTCGTCAACCAGGTAGAGCATCTCAAGGTTCATTTTCAGCCCTATAAATGTTCTGAAGTTGGCGAGGTTATAGAAGAATGAGCTGTTGCGTCCCGCGAAGTAGCACGGTACAATATCCCGCTGGTGCTGTACAGCCTTGACGATGAAGCTTTTCTGCCATGGCAGGTCAGTGATCACGCCCTTGATTTTCCTGGAGCATATCCCTGCGGGGAAGTTAAGGAGCTGATAGTCTGAGGCATAAGCCTCATCCATCAGTTTGGCCGCATCACGGCCGAAGGTGCCAACCTTGTTCACCGGGAGGAAAATGTCACCGTAATTCTCGATGTAAAGCAGGATATCGTTTACCGGGAATTTTATTGCAGGGAAATGCTTGGTGAGTTCGCTCATGAAGACCATGCCGTCGAGGCCGCCCAGGGGATGGTTTGAAACGAAGATATTCCTTCCCCCTTTGGGGAGATTCTCCACACCGTGGGCGCGGTATGTAATGCCCATGTATCCGAGGGCTGCGTCGTTAAAGGCGGCTCCGCGAAGATTCGCGAAATTGCGCAGGATGTCGTTTATGCCATCCTGGTGCGCAATTCGTTTGAGGTAACGGATCACGAAGCCGGGGAGCACCCTGTGGATCTTCGGGTTCTTGTCAGCGAGAATCTTCTCGACGTCCAGTTGAAGAGGTTTTACAGACTGTTCCATTTTGTCACCTTATGCGTTCGCAAAGATAGCATTCAGCATTGTCCCGCTCAACAATTTGGAATTTTATGATGTTATATTTACCCGCACAAACAGCGATGTCATGAATCTTGAACTGAGAGACAAATTCCTTGAAAGATGGAGCAAATATTTCGGCAAGGCCGAGCTGCCGGTCACTTTCTATTACACGCTTTCCGATACCGCCGCAGAATGGGCGGATAAACCGAAAGGATGGAGTTGTATCATCTGCGAACTTGCTAAAGTCCGGAAGGGGAGATCGCTTATGTATAACGCAGAGCGAATCAAATGCGGCGGCGGGAAAAGATATCTGGGCTACACCGATAAAATGCGACCCGGATTCGAGCATTTCCTGTCATGCGGTAACAGCGATATCGAAGGCGAGAGATACCTCCGCTCCCCTGAACTCGTCAGGGAATTCATGAAATCACAGAAAACACTTGCCGTTTCCGGGATGAACCTGGTTTTTAAGAGATGGGACAAACTCGAAAAAGAAGA
Organism: Spirochaetota bacterium; assembly: GCA_029573825.1. Taxonomy (GTDB): domain Bacteria; phylum Spirochaetota; class UBA4802; order UBA4802; family JAGODF01; genus JAKQCH01. The sequence continues at coordinate 3,636 of JAKQCH010000451.1, forward strand.
TGAACCTGATGTTGTTATCTTCTTTGCCACCCCCGATGTTCTCGCCGGACTTTTCACCCTCGCCAACTTCGATCAGTCGGAGCCTAACGGCACATTCACCCCGTTCGGTTCCGGGTGCAGCACAATCATTCATTATCCGTTCCTCGAAACGGTGACGGAACGGCAGAGGGCCGTGATAGGAATGTTTGATCCATCCGCCCGCAAGTGCGTGAATGACAATGAGATTTCGTTTGCGGTACCAATGACACGGTTCGAGAAAATGATCGATTACATGGATGAGAGTTTCCTGATCACAGATGCCTGGTCAACGGTAAGGAAGCGGATATGAATTGATCCGAAAACCGGGGACGGGCAGGGGAGGTGGCGTGTGCATGTCCGTTTTACAATGCCTGAAGGTCTGCGACTTCTCTAATCAACTATAGTTCTGGCTACCACGCATATATCGCGAATTGTTCCACGAAGCGGATAAATAATTGTAGATGACTGCGACCACTGAATATTAGTGTGGGCGGGGCATTCATCTGCAACGCTGAATCGCCTATGGTGGACTATTCCGCGTAGCGGATCAGGCGTTGTAGAATGCGCATAAAAAACTGCATTTTGCCCGTAGGGCATAAAGCATTGTATTACAGCATGTAGCAAACCCCAAATTTTTCCGTTATCACACACAATTTTCCCTCCGAAAACAAAGTTTTCAACAATAGTGAAGAAAAATGGAGGAAAGTGGAGTAAAGTGGGAAATTTATTTCTACTTTAGCCCTTCGAAACAACAACTGTGATGGCCACATTTATCGGCGATT
>JAKQCH010000466.1 GCA_029573825.1 Spirochaetota bacterium
CCGGAACAATTTTAGCTGAAAAATCGGAATCTGTTTCATTCAGGATATTCTTCAAAGTACTCGCATCCATTTCAACCAGAGATTCACCTGCCCGCATGGGATATGTATATCTGCCCGATGATTTTACAGGCCTGCCCACCGGTCGCGGAGGTATATGAAAAATGAGCACTCTTCCTTCCGAATGAAGTAATTCTTCCACATCAACACGAATACCCAGTTTTCCCAGAAGATCGTTTGATAGCCTGTTGAACGTTCCGGTAAATGCTTTTGTTCCTACAACCTTACGATCATCTGAAACTCCGAGTATCAGCTTACCGCCCCCTTCATTCGCCAATGCAGCACAATAATCAGGCAAATCTTTATCTCTATTAAATTGATTACCTGCACGTTTAAACTCCAGGTTTTCACCTTCAGGCCTGGACAGCCATTGGTTAAATTCACTTATGGAAGTACTATCAGCCAATATCCACCTCGTAATTGTAATTGAAAAATATGCATAAATAACCATATAAATATGGAAACTGTAATACCACCTTTCAGCATATCAATGCAGAAGGGTGTTTCGCACACGTTATAAGACATGCGGGGATATCAGTTTTGATTTTTTTCATTCTCATTGTTGAAAATATAACAATTTTCTTTTACTCTGACATAATTCCCATTAAGCCGTGACGTCATAAAAAGAAGCGCAGCAATACGACGAACAATTTCCGTAATATACTCCGCCTCATCCAGTAATAAACCGCGACCCAACAATTCTTTCTCGCGATAGGACAACCACTTTTTGATTACCTGGTATCCGCCTATTCTGTATTCCCACACGCTTTCCGGTATGCACTGCCAATATACAGTATCGTTGATATACACGTCACAGGCAGAGTTACCCAGAACGCGTATTGCACTATCTGTTGTTATGCCCAGCCTTTTTGCACCTCTGCTCAACGCCTTGATTTCCTCCGGCGAATATGCTCTTTTAAGAATTCGCCCTTTTGCCGGCATTGTAATGCCTCCCTTGCCCGCATGGCCCCATCCCGCAGTCACATCAAGCTCACCTGCTGCGGGATTGATAGCGCCGCCCCCTGCCCGGTTCATAGCGCCCATTACGGTAAACTCGGGAAATATGGTTCCTGACGTAACGCCCGCTACCGATGTTGACGGATCAAGGAGCGAGGCAACTTCTGCACCCAGCACAGAAGATTCCGTTAACACGGTTTTTTCTGCAGGGAGCGGTATACGCGGCCAGTCCTGACGGATGCCGTCCCTGTTCTCTTCAAGATACTGCGGGCTGTAGCCGATTGCGAGAGCGTGCAGCCAGACAAGTGAGGAAACATTCTCATCTTCATCAATGTTTGTGTATTTTAATGATGTTAGATAGCTTCTTGCTTTTGAGGAAAGATTTGCAATTATTGTATTGATGGCCTCAGTCTCAGTGAACAAATCCTCTGTTTCATTAGTTTTTACTTTTTTCTTTTGATCATTTTGAATTCTCAATCTGAAAGGAATGCATGAAGCATCAGGCATAATTAAATGGTCATCTGATAAAAAACTCGAAAAATAACATGGAATACCCTCCGTATCACTTGATGTTCTTAATCGTGTTAAAAGAAATTTATTATCCTCCCAGCACTGTGCCCATAGTGTGGGACGCGGTTCATTCCATAGAGGCCGTGTGCCTGAATAATAACACCAGCGATTTTCAAAAGGCCGTACCGTATATGGTCTGAGATTTTCCGGTTGATATTCTTCAGCAGCTAATACTTTTAAACGAGCGTTTTTTGCATCAAAACGTGCAGCATCTTTTGTAAGTCCGTGATTTACAATCTCCAGTGAATGCCAATTAACATTTTTATCATAATACATTTGCATTCTTTTTTCCAACTTCTGCCGGTCAATATCAATAAGCACCCCCCCTCTTTTTTCCATGAGGCCGTTTGAAGGAGGCACCGCACACATATCAGTCACTTTCGGCCACGACAAATATTCCGCACTGGTATCCATCGGCCGGAAAGAGTACCTGTTTTCTTTATCTGGTGATGCAAGTTCGTATTGTTTGTTGAAATTGCGGAATTTGATGCTGTCTATAAGTTGTTGACGACGGTCACTGGCCCTTGCAGCGTTAATATCGTCACGAAATAATATATCAGCCCTCTTCTTTTTTCTTCTTAATGTTTTAACCCAGAGCGAGGTAACCACGCCCTGTTGGATACCTGACGAGAACCCTTGAATTGCAAAAATAGTCTCACTTGTATTTCCATCTGGAGCATATTCCGATATTTTTCTATTTCCATGAAGGTTCTCAATCCATAATTTATCAAATCCACTTAATAATCTTTCTCTTAGTACAACAAATGAAGGTTCTGTGACCCATGAATGGTTGGAGATGAAACTGACTACCCCCTGTCCTGTTTTTACAATCCTCCGTTCGGCAATGCGGAAAAAGCGCACATAGAGATCATCGAGGTTGAATTTTTTAATGCCCCACCCACCCTGATCAACCGGTGTGTTCAGCAGTTCCTTGTACGAATCAACCAGCCCTGCTTCCTCTTCGGGGCTGGTCCCGGCAAAGGCGTTGTATGGCGGGTTTCCCAACACAACAAGGATGGGAACATCACGCTTTACATGCTCAGCGGCATCACGCTCTTCTTCCAGTTCCTTAAATGGAAGCCTGGTCTTGGGTTCTTTTGGGGGTTCCCACCCGGTGAGAGCGTTAGTGAGGTACACCGCAGCGCGCTCATTCGTATCATCTGAAAGCGGAGCACCGTATCCCGAAAGAAGCAGTCCGATCTGCAAATGACTCACCACGAAAGGTGCCGGCAATATCTCAAACCCGAATACTCGTTCCATGGCGGCCTTTTTTAGTTTCTGCGCCATCAAGGCACCGACACCCTGTTTTTCAAACGTATCATGGATACGGTGCAGCACTTCCACCAGATACGCACCTGTTCCACAGCAGGGATCGAGAACATACACGTTCGGGTCAGCAAGACCGTCAGGGATGTCGAGCTCCTCACGTAGTACTGCATCGACACGAACTACCTGATATTTCACTATTTCGGGCGGCGTGTACCATACTCCCAAATCCTTCCTCAATTCAGGATCGTACGCCTTGAGAAATGGTTCATAGAAATACTGTACAGCATGTTCCTCTTCAAATGTTGAAAAAAACCGTTCAACATCAACACGGTTAAGCACCATCCCTGTCCAATCCATGACCTCATCAAGTTTCAGAGGCTTCAATTTTTGCGGCGTGGCGATCTGTTCAAAGAGGCCTGCGATCATCGGCACATGGAGCCCCCAGGCGGCCTCATGCCAGTTAAATCTGGCTGCTTTACTATTTCCGTGTTTACGCGCCCACAAAACCCAGGATGAAAAGACACCGTAAAACAGTGTCTGGACCAGGGTCGCCTTGAAAAAATGATCTCCTTTTTCATGCTCTTTCGCATTTTGCGACACGCTGCCAAACTTCATGCCGAGTGACAGCTCCAGTGCATTCTTGAGCACATTAAGACCATCCAGGTCGCTTGCCTCATCAATACGAGCTTTCGCCTCCCGTGCATACGACGCAAGGTACCAGGCCACTACTTGCGGTTCGCCTAAAGGTGTGCTGTTCAACATGACCCGCCGTAAATATTCAACCAGCCGCTCACCTGCATTTTGTGCAAAAATTCGCGGATGCATACAACGTGTATGAAATTCCGCTTCGTTTTCAGCCAGTCTGAGTGTTTCAAGTTTTATCTGCTGCCCGGTATCGTCCTGTCCGAGGAAAACGAAGTCTCTATAGTTGGTTACAAGTACCTGACGGTAATGACCCCAATATTTCGAAACCTGCGCTCCTTCAGCCGTAATCCATGTATCGTCTTTCAGACCTTTTACTTCAATAACACCTCGTTCAGGCATCTGGCCTTTCATCGGTTCTATGTCTTTTGTTTTTTGAAATTGATCTTCAGAATAAAGACCAAAATCTGGACTTCCTGCGCCGGTACTTGCCACCTGCGACACACAGCGTACCTTTGGCTTCAATTCAGCACCGACAGCATCAAGCAGATTCGCAAGGGCCGGATAATATGAAGTCTCAGGCACCGCGCCGCCGGTAGAGCGAATTTCATGAATGGTCTTAAAGTATGATTCCACAGGGTTCATCGGCCCATCCTTTTTTAATTAGCCTATACGAAAATACTTGAGGTGTTCATCCCTTTTTACAAATATATATACGGAAATTATTACTTTTAAAAAATATCACAACTATTTATTGCTGTACTTGATATGATGTAATCATAGTATCTTCGTGTCAATAAAGTTGTCAATTATGTAACATTATTTAAACAGGTATCATTGCCAGTATTTATCATTTTTATCATAACATAAAAAATCGCTTGTTTCCCTGCAGCCCCTCGTAGTAAATATAAAAAAAGTGAATTTCATGATAAACAAATTAATTAGAATAGTACGCCGGTATTTCCATGTACTCAACATGGACCCCCGTGTTACCTCTCTGGCGGAACAGCACGGGCGTGAAAAAAAAGACACACCGCTGTGGGTGCACATTGCCCTTTTCCTCACGACCCT
>JAKQCH010000485.1 GCA_029573825.1 Spirochaetota bacterium
TACAAAAAGGCGCAGTTTCTTACATTTCTGTCCATCATGAATGTTCTCTGCATGCTGCTTCTCGTCGCGTTAGCCACGTCATTTGCGGAGCCCGAAAGATTCCGGAGTATCCTTGTGGCCTCCCTGCTCCTCATCTCCGCCTGTATACTTATTCTCTTTTTTGTCAGGCGGGGACGTATGGAGCTTGGCGCGAACTCCCTTGCCTTCGCAGCATGTTTTATCGCGTCAGCAGGTTTCATGTCGCGTCCGGTACATCTTGCGGGCACAACCATGGGCTATTTCATGTATCTGGACCTCGTATACACGGTTTTGTTCTGCTCACTGCTGGTATCATCCATCATTATCAGCATTCTCGTAAGCATCCATATCACCTATTATATCCTTGTCGCGCAGCCAACGGCAACGGGAGTATTAGCTGAAACAGCAAATGCCACACTCTATGACGGCGTTCTGACACTGGTGATGGTATTCATTGTCGGTGTGGTGGTAAGCAGGTTCCTGCGTGAAGCACTTGACCGCAGCAACAACGAACGCAGAAAAAATGAAGAGCAGTATGTCCAGATTAAAACCCTCAACGACACCATCCGCGATGCATCCATACGCCTTACCGAGTCGATAGATATTACTTCCGGCGTCATAACGCATTTTACAGATTCAGCCCATCAGCAGGCCGCCTCGATTGAAGAGCTGAGCTCAACCATGGAGGAAATATCTGCCAGTTCAACAAGCGTCGAAGACGAAATACTGGACCAGCATGATTCCATACGGGACCTTGCTGAAAGCATTGAGGCCCTCTCCGGCTCCATTGACAAAATGGAGGAGTACGGCACCGCGATCGCAAAAATGTTCACCGAATCAATGGGCCTTGTAAAGGAAGGAGAAAAGAACACCTCAATGCTCGGGGACACCAATGATAAAATTCTCCACAACTCGAACCAGATACTCTCGGTCATCAGTATAATGGGTGAATTTTTCGATAAGATCAATCTCCTCTCCCTGAACGCCACCATTGAGGCGGCCCGTGCGGGAGACCAGGGGAAGGGATTTGCCGTTGTCGCAGAGGAAATCGGGAAGCTCTCCGACCATTCCACCCAGGAATTGAAGCAGATTTCCGCGATTATTGAGAGGAACAAGGAGGACGTTGAAGCGGGAAGCCGCACAATTAACGCGATTATCACCTTCATTCAAACCATGTTCAATAACATCAGGGACATCAGGAGAAAATCCGGGGACGCTCTTGACGAAATTTCCCGGCAGAAACAGCTCAAGGACGAAATGAACAGAAAAACAGGACAGGTAAAGCAGAAGTCCGACATGATAAATATATCCGTCACGGAACAGAAGCAGGCAATTGATGAAGTGGTAAAGTCCCTGGAGGACACCAACAGGGCGGTCCAGGACAATGCAGAGAATACCGAACACCTCAGAGACAATGCGGACGAGCTGAAGCTTCTTGCGGACGAGCTGGTCCGACATCTGCAGTAATGGCCGTCCTCTATCAGGCAACGTTCCGCATACCGGCCGCGGATGAGGTTTCTTTTTCCGACAGTCTGCTGGAATCCGGCGCGGAGAGCGTCTCTATCGCCCCGGCAAACTCCGGCAGAGAGGTCTATGTCCACGCCATTGTGGATGATATCGGCACCCTGGGAGATAAAATTCCGGAGGCGATCTCGGTAGTCCGCCTCGAAGAGGATGTGTGGCGCAACCGGTGGCTGCAGCACTATGAGGGGCACGAAGTGAATGATGATATATACGTATATCCCGTCACTGCATCCGCCCCTCTCAGCAAAGACTACCGCTATGTGCTGCGCCTTGATCCCAGGGACGCCTTCGGGGACGGCAGGCATCCCACCACAACACTGTGCCTCACCCTGCTTTATGAATTATTATCGCCCCTTACAAAAAAAGAGCGCCGAGAAAAACACCTGCTGGACATCGGCACCGGCACCGGGATTTTAGCGCTGTGCGCTTCGCTGATGGACATCGGCGACATACACGCCATTGACTGTGATGAAACATCAATCGCAATGACCCGCACCAACGCCGCATACAACAGCGTACGGAATATTTCCGTTTCGGTTTCGGACATCGGGGGATTTGCTCCGGGAAAAACTTATGACATTATAACCGCAAACCTCCTCACCGGCATCCTGCAGGAACACCTCGAAAAAATTCTCTCCCTGCTGGAACGGGAAGGGATCCTGATCATCAGCGGCATAAGCACACGGTGGGAACAGGAGATGGATTCCCTCCTGAGAACGAAGAAGATACCGGTACAGAAAAAGGAAATCCGCGAGGGATGGGTCGCCTATGTGCTGCGGCCCTGAATCCGGCACCGTTTAGAGGTACACATCCCGGGGCTTGCTCCCCTGCTGGGGTCCTATCAGCCCTTTGTCCTCCATCAGCTCAATCATGCGGGCCGCCCTGTTATAGCCGATACTGAGGCGCCGCTGCAGATATGACGCGGAGGCTTTTTTCGTTTCCTCGACGATTTTAAGCGCCTCGGTGAAGAGCTCGTCGCCGTTTTCGTCGTCGGCCCCGTCAAAATCCTCGTCGTCAAAAATATTTTCTTCAATATCAATATAGGAAGGCCGGCCCATCTTCCGGAGATGACGGACAATGTCGATCACCTCATCCTCGGAAATAAAGGCCCCCTGTATGCGGACGGGAAATGAACTCATGGGGGACTGATACAGCATGTCCCCTTTCCCCAGAAGTTTCTCGGCGCCATTCTGGTCTATGATAGTCCGGGAATCGGTTTTCTGCGCGACCTGAAACGCGATCCGCGCAGGGAAGTTCGCCTTGATAATCCCCGTGATGACATCCACCGAGGGACGCTGCGTCGCAAGCACCAGGTGTATTCCCACCGCCCTTGCCTTCTGGGCGATCCGCGTAATGAAGCCTTCAATCTCCTTCGCTGCCACCATCATAAGGTCCGCGAGCTCATCCATAATGATGACGATATAGGGAAGCCGCTCGTACTGGCCATTCTGCTTCTCGATCTTTTCATTATAGCGGTCAATATCCCTGGTGTTGAGCTCTGACAGCAGGCGGTAGCGCCGCTCCATCTCGAACATCGCCCATTTCAGGGCCTTCGGCGCGACATGGGGCTCAGTGATTACCGGTGTCAGCATGTGGGGAAGCCCGTTATAGAGCTGGAGTTCAACCATCTTGGGGTCCACCATAATGAACCGCACATAATTGGGGCTGTAGTTGTATACAAGGCTGGTGATAATCGAATTCACACATACCGATTTCCCCGATCCCGTGGCCCCGGCGATCAGGAGGTGCGGCAGCTTCTTGATGTCCAGCATCACAGGCTTGCCGAGGATATCCTCCCCGAGGGCGACCTTCAGCCTTCCCGGCGTGATGCGGTACTCCGGGGTCTTGATAATATCCCCCAGGGTCACCATCTCCCTCTCAAGGTTCGGCACTTCGACACCGATGGCGGACTTGCCCGGAATCGGCGCCACAATACGGACGCGGGACGCAGCAAGGGCCATGGCAATATCATCCGACAGCCCCACAATCCTGTTCACCTTGATTCCAGGGGCGATCTGCATTTCATACAGTGTGATGACAGGACCCCTGTTGACATTTACCACGCGGGACTCAATACCGAAGTCGCGGAGGGTATTCACCAGGAGTTC
>JAKQCH010000490.1 GCA_029573825.1 Spirochaetota bacterium
AACGAGCTCCCCATTTCGTACGATATCGCCTGGTATGAGCAGAAGGCGGTGGCGGTACTTCTGGCGCTCCTGTCTCTCGGGGTAAAGGGTATCAGGCTCGGGCCGACGCTTCCGGCGTTCCTTTCACCGAATGTGGTGAAGGTCCTTGTGGAAAACTTCGATATCAGGCCTGTGGGCGAAGTGAAGGATGATATTGATGCAATGATGGCAGGGAAATAAGAGCAGCCTTTATTACAGCGTATATATATCACCCCCCCGCGAAAAACAGGGGCTGTCGTCGCGGCAGCTCCTGTTTCTTTCTTGACAGGCAATTTTTCTCTGGTGACTGTAGAAAACAATGATATACTTTATAAAAACTAATTACTCTGGGGATACGGCGTATGGAAACAACAGAAAAAACTTTAACAGGCAACGGGACACCGGGTATTTTTACGCTCAATGAAACAGGCCTTGACCGGGAACACGCGGAATTTCACAATTCATACCGCGAAGAGGCGATTAAGGACGATATCAGGTTCCTTCAGTCGATTTACGGAGAGCGCCTCGGGCTTTCCGCCGATCAGGTCGGCACTGACTTTATCAATGAACTGAAAGTGTTAGGGAAGAAAATCTATTTCTTCATCCTTGGACTTGAGCATGACCTTACGCCCCAGGACTACATCAAGTACAAGTTTGATTTTCTTCAGAACAGCGTCCCGTGGGCGAATCCCCATCTCTTTTACCTCGCGTGGAACGGCCTCATTAAAAATGACAGCTTCAAGCGGCTTCTCCGTCAGAAGTTTGCGCTGAACCGCTTCAGTGAAGTACTTGTGCCGAAAAATATTCCCGCTTTCGGATCGCGCCATACCAGGTACAGGACAAAATTTGTCCTCGCCATTGAGGACATGGAAATCAATCCCGGCGGGGAGGTGCGCACCACGGGACGCATCCTCGATGACGGGAGCGGTATGATTCTCCATGAGGGCATTGTGTGGCTTTCCAACGGAAAGGGTATCCCGATTCTTCCGGAAGCTTATGTGCCGAAGAACCAGGCGCAGGTAATAACGATCCGTCACGGGAAATCGATCCATGAGTCCGGCGGGGAAAATCCCGAGTTCGTCGGCTCGGGCTACTGGGACAACTGGAAGAACAACAGGCGCATAAGCGGCGCCGTGGGAAACAAGCTGAAGCCGAAAGGGATCGACACCGCCCGCGAATTAGGCAGGGACTTTAAGGTGATTGTGGATGTTCTCAATGAAAAGGGATATCCATTGTGGCCTGACTCAAAGGACCAGCCAGTTATCGTATACGGAAGCGAGAGCGAGAATACAGAAGAAACAGCACGGTGCTTTCTTGAGGAGGGTGGATTCCCGAACATCACCTTTTATCCACTGTATGGACTTAACTCGCAGAAATACGGCGCCCTCACCAGCAAATTCAAGAATGATGTATACCGGCAGATGCTTGAAGTGTACGGGCCCAATATGAGCGGAACCGACGACGAAAAGAAGAAAGCGGTGAAGGAATTCTTTAAAAACAGGTTCTACCATTTCCCTGAAGGTGAGTCTCTCATCGAAGCTGACTGGCGGATCGCCCATTCATTCATGGACCTCATGAAGAACAACCTCGGGAAGCGGGTGGTGCTCTGCGATCACTCCGGCGCACTCAGGGTGTTTGAAGCGGT
>JAKQCH010000507.1 GCA_029573825.1 Spirochaetota bacterium
GAGGTGAATGCGCTGTACCTTAACGGCGTCCGGGCCATGAACGCACGTGAGCACCTGAAAGCGAAGCAGTCCTTCGAGGAGCTTCTCAGAATGGACGGGGACCATGACCTCGCACGGAAGAATCTGCAGAAAATTTATCAATCGGAGAAGTTCTTTGATGAAGCAGGTTCCCTGGAAAGAGACAGGCATTACTACGATGCGATAAAAAAATATTCCGCCGCATCGGAATATATCGGCGGCGCGGATGAGCGCCTTGGGGCGCTCCGGAGTATGCTGATCGGGAACGTACCCGGGATGGAGCGTAAGGGGATACGCGCCTATGAAAAAAAGAAATACGGCGAATGTATTTCACTCATGAAAAAAATTTTGTTAATTGACCCCGGGAACAATACTGCAATACTATATCTTCCGAGAGCGGAACGCCGAAAGCAGGCAATTGAAAGATTGAAATAGCATTCATGAGTATAAAATATAAATTAATTCTGTCGGTCTTAGCGATTATTCTTATCTCAAGTGTTCCCCTTTCGGTGTTTCTTCTTGAACGGCAGGAGCGGGAAAAAGTTGAAAGTGTTCTCCATGAAGGGGCGATATCGGCACGGATACTTGCTCAGGGGACAATAAACATCCTCCTCATGAACGGTGCAAATATTGCCGCAACAAAAGTTGACAGCAAGGAGCTGATTGCCGTCCTGCGGCCCCTCGCCTCTGAAGGCCTTGTATACGCCGATGCGATTCTGATAACATCTGATCCTGTCCTGAATGGAACTGTTCTGGCTTCCCTGTGTAATGATGGCATGACGGAACGGTCCCTTTGCCAGGGAACCGGATTGAGGCCGCAGGACATCGCTGCGCTCAGGGATGTCCGGGGGCATCGGGAAATAAAAATAAAGGGCCATCAGGACCCTTTCTATGAGGTGGTGGCAGTGGGAAGCCTCGCCGGGAAACCTCCCTTCTGCATCGGGAGAATGATATTCTCAAAAAAAGCAGTACTGCGGCCGCTTCAGAAAACACGGAATTATATATACTTTATTGTCATACTCACTATCCTGGTGCTCTGTGTCACCGGGTATGCGTTCAGCAGGTTTCTTTCCCGTCCCCTTGAACAGCTTATTGATGCGGTGAGGGAGGTCGAATCGGGTCGGTTTGATGTGTCACTTCCGGTGAAGTCAAATGACGAGCTGGGACTCCTGGCGCGGTCCTTCGGCGCCATGGCGCAGATGCTGGATCATAAAATTACCGAACTCCGGGACATGAACACCGAGCTGCAGCGTCTTGATGCGGTGAAAGATGAATTCCTCGCCAATACCACCCATGAGCTCCAGACGCCTCTGAGCGGCATTATAGGAATTGCAGAATCGATGTTGGAGGGTGCGGCGGGTGATATCAGCGACCGCTGTTCCCATAACCTCTCCATGATAGCTTCCAGCGGAAGGCGGCTTTCTCATCTCATACATGATATCCTCGATATCACACGCCTGAAAAATGATGATGTGACGCTGCGCCTGAAACCGGTGGATCTCGTTTCAATCGCGGAGATGGTTGTTTCCCTGATGCGTCCCCTTACTGACAGAAAACAACTTGTGCTGCATAACACCATAACCGGCTCTCCCCGGTATGTCATGGGAGACGAGGATCGGCTGCAGCAGATACTCATAAACCTTGTGGGGAACGCGATCAAGTTCACTGAACGGGGGACAATTACCCTTGCGATATCGGCACCTGATGAAAACAGCGGGATGACAACGGTGTCAGTGCGGGATACCGGAATTGGAATTCCACGGGATAAAATAAAATCCGTATTCGAGTCCTTTGTGCAGGGTGACGGGTCCATCTCCCGCCGCTTCGGGGGTACCGGACTCGGCCTGTCAATATCAAGAAAGCTGGTAAAGCTTCACGGGGGGGAAATATCCGCAGAATCCGAGTACGGGAGGGGGTCCTGTTTCAGCTTTACCATTCCCGGCGCCGGAGACATGGAAATATCCCCGCTTCCTGGAGATGACGAGAGAAGGCCCATCGTTGCTGATAAACCCAGGGTATATAGTAACACTTCGTCAGATACTGTGTGTCCGGAAAACAATGGTTCCGGGGAAGGGCGGATCCTTGTGGTCGATGATGAACCTGTCAACCTCCAGGTACTTATCAACCATCTCAGCCTTGCGGGATTCCATGTTGGTGTGGCTTCGGGCGGGGCAGAGGCGCTTTCAATGATCCAGAATGATGGTCTGCCTGACCTTCTTCTCCTTGATGTTATGATGCCGGTGATGAATGGATATGAGGTGTGCCGGATACTCAGGGAGCGGTACACGCCCTTTGAGCTTCCTGTGATTATGCTCACGGCGAAACGGGCAGCCCTTGACGTGATAAATGGTTTTGAAGTGGGAGCAAGCGATTATATTACAAAACCCTTTGACCGGCAGGAGCTTCTTGCACGGGTACGGACCTTTATTGCGCTGAAACGTGCTGTGGCATTTCATGAAGAGCTGAAAATTCTTGAGAAGGAATACAGTGTCGCACGGGATATTCAGCGGTCCATTATGCCCGCGGCAGTCCCGGTTCCCGAAGGCGCCTCGGTCCATGTGCGGTACCGACCCATGCGCGCGGTGGGAGGTGATTTCTATGATTTCCATTGCAGCGGGAGCAAGCAGTTCGGCGTCCTCATCGCCGATGTTTCAGGGCATGGGATGCCGGCGGCCCTTGTGGGGTCCATGCTGAAAATTGCCTTTTCGGTTTCTTCTGAGAATGAAGGCAGTCCCGCCGCATTGATGAACAGAATTAACGATGTTATCAGCGGACAGACGACCCGGCAGTTCATTACTGCGAACTATCTGTATTTTGACCTTGAAACAATGTCCCTCGTTTCATCGAATGCCGGGCACTGGCCCCAGGTGCTGTTAAAAAAAGCGGACAACAGCATTGCGGAAATATACAACAGGAGCAGGGCGATTGGTATCGGCCGGCGCTACCGGTATGAAATATCTGAATATACCCTTGCCCCGGGAGACAGGGTGGTGCTTTTTACCGATGGTGTGATAGAATGCAAAAACAGCGAGGGGGAACTCTT
>JAKQCH010000522.1 GCA_029573825.1 Spirochaetota bacterium
GCGAAACGGCTGATATACCGCGAACACCCCACAAGCTTTGTGCTCTTCTGGGAAAAAAGCATGGTGAAAAAACATCTCCAGCGGCTCCTTGCCCTTGGGGCGATAGAGAAATACGGGAACGGCAGCTACCGCGCCCGGTGAGCGAACCGCGCGCCGTTGATGTACCGGGAATAAATCAGACGGTACAGTGAAACCTCGATGTCGTGAAATTCGGTAATGCCCCGCTCGTCCCTGTAGTAGTCCCCTCCGTTCATGAGCAGCACGATGCCCGAGTTGCTTTTGGGATCAAAGTACATGGTTCCCTGAAACCCATAGGCCCTGCCGCTGTGTCCCGCGAGGCGTTTCCCTTCCACCAGGTTCCGGGTAACATGAAAACTGAGACCGCTGGTCCGGTACAGTCCGTTGGGGCGACGTCCCGACCATTGTATGGCCTGCATTTTCCATACCGAGTTGCTTGAAAGTATTTTAGTATTACGGTACCATCCGTTGTTCATGTGGGCCATCATAAATTTCGCCAGGTCAAGAGCGGATGTCCGGACCCCTCCCTGGGGTGAGCACATCAGTCCGTTATAACCCCGTGGGAACTTCGCGGTTTCACGGGGCGATGGTTTCACGCCGCGGTAATCGTCAATAGACGGTTCGAACTCCCCCTTGCCCGCATTCTCCGGGAGCCTTCTTTCCTTTTCGCTGTAGTGCGAATAGAGCACCGCCACAGAATCGACAGATGGCAGGTGCGCGATGTTGAAACCCGCGTTCATACCGAGGGGAGTGAAGATGTTGGTCCGGCAGTATTCATCGAAACGCTGTCCGGAGACCCGTTCCACAATTGCCGCAATTATTCCGAATCCCAGGTTCGAGTAGTAGAACTTTTTACCCGGCCGGGTCCTTCGCCAGATAGACCGGGAATAAAACACTCCCCCCTCAAGGAGTATTTCCCTGAAAGAGGGGGGCTTGTCCCCGTACGAGCTGAACAGGAATGCCTCATAGTATCCTCCGTCACAGATGCCGGAAGTATGGGTCAGGAGGTGTCGGATGGTGATGGGCCGCGAGGGATAGTAGGGGTTTCGTACCCGGTATCCAAGGAGGTGGCTTATATCGTCATCAAGGCTGCACCGGCCCTGTTCCACAAGCTGCATAATGGCAGTGGCGGTGAAGGGTTTCGATATTGAAGCAATCCGGTAGATGGTGTCCGGTCCCGTGGGCACGTTCCGCTCTTTATCGGCAAGTCCGTAAAACCCGGAACCGGTGATTCTGTTATTTTTTACCGCCACGAAGGAAAGCCCGATAATTTTATAGTCCTGCATAATGCTGGCGATTTTCCGGTCAAAAGCTTCGGTCCTGTTTACACCATCCCTGTGTACCTGTACTGCGGAGAAACCATTACAGGAATACATTTCCATACACACTACAATTAACAGGAATAGTGTCAGTGATGCCGCACATGATCCGGGGGATTTTTTTTTCAGCTTTGGAGAAAGTGCCCGTGGAATTATTCTGTTTGTTCTGAATATCAGTTTCATACATACCCTGTATGTGCGTTTTTGTCAGTTTGTCAATAAAAATTATTTTTTCCGGAAGAGGCGGGATGTCCGCTTTTTAACTGTTGGATTATTCAGCAGGTTTTCGAGAAAAAGAAGAGTGCCGGAATTGATTATCAGGCACTCTTCTTTTCTTAATTGTACGGTTTAAAAATGGTCACTTAATTTCTTCAATCCCCAGGGGGTATTTCGACATGAATTCACATCCGTCCTTGAGGATCAGTATGT
>JAKQCH010000549.1 GCA_029573825.1 Spirochaetota bacterium
ACATACTGATCCTCAAGGACGGATGTGAATTCATGTCGAAATACCCCCTGGGGATTGAAGAAATTAAGTGACCATTTTTAAACCGTACAATTAAGAAAAGAAGAGTGCCTGATAATCAATTCCGGCACTCTTCTTTTTCTCTAAAACCTGCTGAATAATCCATCAGTTAAAAAGCGGACATAACACCTCTTCCGGAAAAAATAATTTTTATTGACAAACTGACAAAAACGCACATACAGGGTATGTATGAAACTGATATTCAGAACAAGCAGGATAATCCCCCGGGCAATTCCTCAACGGCTGAAAAAAAGATCCTCCGGATCATGTGCGGCATCACTGACAATATTCCTGTCCATTGTTTTCTGCATGGAAATGTATTCCTGTAATGGTTTCTCCGCAGTACTGGTGCACAGGGATGGTGTAAACAGGACCGAAGCTTTTGACCGGAAAATCACCAGCATAATGCGGGATTATAAAATTATCGGCCTCTCCTTCGTGGCGATAAAAAATAACAGCATCACCGGTTCCGGGTTTTACGGACTTGCCGATAAAGAGCGGAAAGTGCCCACAGGACCGGACACCATCTACCGGATTGCCTCAATATCGAAACCCTTCACCGCCACTGCCATTATGCAGCTTGTGGAACAGGGCCGGTGCCGCCTTGATGACGATATAAGCCGCCTCCTTGGATACCGGGTACGAAACCCCTACTATCCCTCGCGGCCCATCACCATCCGCCACCTCCTGACCCATACCTCCGGCATCTGTGACGGAGGATACTATGAGGCATTTCTGTTCAGCTCATACGGGGATAAGCCCCCCTCTTTCAGGGAAATACTCCTTGAGGGGGGAGTGTTTTATTCCCGGTCTATCTGGCGAAGGACCCGGCCCGGCAAAAAGTTCTGCTACTCAAATCTGGGATTCGGAATAATTGCGGCAATTGTGGAACGGGTCTCCGGACAGCGTTTCGATGAATACTGCCGGACCAACATCTTCACTCCCCTCGGCATGAACGCGGGTTTCAACATCGCACACCTGCCTTCTGTCGATTCTGTGGCGGTGCTCTATTCGCACCAAAGCGAAAAGGAAAGAAGGCTCCCGGAGAATGCGGGCAAAGGTGAGTTCGAACCCGCTATTGACGATTACCGCGGCGTGAAACCATCGCCCCGTGAAACCGTAAAGTTCCCACAGGGATATAACGGACTCATGTGCTCACCCCAGGGAGGGGTCCGGACATCCGCCCTTGACCTGGCGAAATTCATGATGGCCCACATGAACAGCGGATGGTACCGTAATACAAAAATACTTTCAAGCAACTCGGTATGGAAAATGCAGGCCATACAATGGTCGGGACGTCGCCCCAACGGGCTGTACCGGACCAGCGGTCTCAGTTTTCATGTTACCCGAAACCTGGTGGAAGGGAAACGCCTCGCGGGACACAGCGGCAGGGCCTATGGGTTTCAGGGAACCATGTACTTTGATCCCCGAAGCAACTCGGGCATCGTGCTGCTCATGAACGGAGGGGACTACTACAGGGACGAGCGGGGCATTACCGAATTTCATGATATCGAGGTTTCACTGTACCGTCTGATTTATTCCCGGTACATCAACGGAACGCGGTTCGCTCACCGGGCGCGGTAGCTGCCGTTCCCGTATTTCTCTATCGCTCCAAGGGCAAGGAGCCGCTGGAGATGTTTTTTCACCATACTTTTTTCCCAGAAGAGCACAAAGCTTGTGGGGTGTTCGCGGTATATCAGCCGTTTCGCCGCAATTTCATGGATACCTGCGGGCTGCTGCTGCAGAAATTTCAGTATCCTCTCCTCGCGCTTATGTATCCTGTCACGGTAC
>JAKQCH010000550.1 GCA_029573825.1 Spirochaetota bacterium
TTACCGTGAAATGCAATGATAAAGAAGGTTCACCGGTAAATATCACACTGAGTTATGGGATCTTTGAATCAGTTATATGCGTCAGTAAAACTGGAAATCCGGCAAATTCAGGAAGTCGGGACATGCCGAAAAATATTATCCAGGACGGAATTGCCGCTGCCTCCGCGGCGGGAACACCTTCCGTGGTGATCGTATCGGAAGGGGATTATAATGCGCCGGGTATTGTGGCGGACATGGTAAACGGTGTATCGCTTTATGGTGGATATTCCGCATCGGACTGGGACAAGCGTGATTCCGCAAAATATATCACACGGATGAATGATACAAGGACAGCTATAACCGGTACATCAATCACAAATGATACGACGCTACGGACTGTAAATTTTGTTGGTGCAATGACCAATACAGTCCTTGACGGGTTTACAATACATGCAGCTCAGATTGATGACAACCTTGATGAGGCCCAGCAGGCGGCATCAGCGGCTGTTTATATTGACGGGGCAAGTCCCGCAATTCGGAACAATAAAATTAACGGCAACATGAGCAAGGCGACGGAAACACGTATTACCAGTGCCGCTATTGTGATTAGGGGCACCATCGCCTTGCCGGTCATAACCGGCAATACAATAAACGGCGGAGATATCGCAAGCGATTATGTTTCCAACACCACGGAGGGCAGGACCTATGGGATCTATATTGTACCAGTGGGCATACCGGCAACAACGGTACGCATAGTGAGCAATACGATACATGGCGGCATAAGCAATGGGAGTGGAAGCGTGTCAAACGCGCTCTACTTTGTAAACATCTCGCCGGAAATCACCGGTAACACAATCAACGGCGGAACATCGACCAGCAACGATACGTTTGCTGTCATGATGACTACAACTACCGGAGGAACCTGTTCCCCGGTTATAAAAAACAATACAATTAATGGTGGAACCGCTCAGAAAAACGCGACAGGGTTGCGGATATCCGGGGATTCCGCCGGTACAACGATGCCGGTAATTGAAAAGAACACGATAAACGGCGGCGTCGGAAAAGACAATGTGTATGGATTGTATGTCACCAGCTACAGCAATCCTTCACTGATTGATAATACAATTACCATTGACTCATGTGACAAAAACACCTATGCCGTGTCAATAAACGATAACGCATTTGCCGCAATGAAAGGCAACACTATAGACGCGGGAACGGGGGTAAATGTAACAACAGCTGTCCGGATAATCAACGGGGAAGCGAAAATATGGAACAATATTATCAACGGTGGAAAAGGGTCAGCGATTTCGACAGGTATTGATATTAATGGAGGCCTTTTCGCGGGGGAATCCGTGACGGCAAAAATATGGAACAATGCTGTCAATGGAGGGTCAGGAAACAATTCGTATTGTATCAATATGGCAAACACTAATACTAACCCATTCGCGGTCATTATTGAAAATAATCTCATTTTTAGTGACAGCGCATCTGTTTCTAAGTGGGGTGTAAGGGAGAACGATACGATGAGTAATCCCTCCGATGTGAACTGCAATAACTTTTTTAACTGCGACACTCATTACTGGGACGATGCGGCAACTGCTGTGATTTTGGAGCCCGGGCTTAATGCGCTAAGCGGTTCCTCCAGTGCTGGAAATATAATTGAAGATATTTACGCAGATATAATAGGCAGTGATGAATACCGGTTTACCGGGGACCTGAGCGCGTTCACCTTCGACACCGGCGGCATTGATGGTTCAGGAGCGGGATGGGGATTCAATGATGACCGAGACGGGACTGTCCGCAGTGCCCCCTGGTCAATCGGGCCCTATGAATACTGACATGCTGCTGTCGCCATTATGTAACCGCTGATTCCCGCTAATAAATAAATTTCTTCTTCCCAGCCCTTTATACTTTTTTTGTAAAAACAGTTGACCTATTATTGTATTATTCAAATATTACGATATATTAAGAGCATGTTTGAATGGCTGAGATATTGAAAACGGCGGGAGATGGATGTGCGAAAAATTGAACCGGGGAGTGATCAGGTAATGGATTTTAAAGAAACAAGCAGTATCCTGAAGGCCCTGGGTCATCCCGCACGTCTGGAAATAGTACACAATCTTATGAAAGATGAATGCAATGTGGACAACATGGTAAAGAGGCTGGGGATTCCCCAGTCAACGGTGTCCCAGCATCTCAGGATACTGCAGGACAGGGGGATTATATCGCCCCGTAAACAGGGTGTCATTACCTGCTATCGTGTTATTGATCAGCGGGTACGTGACATCGTTGAATTACTGAAGAAATAAATTTTTTGAAGAATTATATCGTATTATCTGAATATAGTAATATTGCGATTTTTTAATGATCTAACAGGGATATTTCTATATAAGCCCGAACTTATTTATAATTATTAAGGAGTAATTATGGCAGATAAAAAACGTATTATTGTAATCGGCGGTTCCGCGGCGGGACCGAAGGCTGCGGCAAAGGCCCGCAGAATGGATGAACATGCAGAAATAACGATACTGCAGAAAGCCCCGGACCTTTCCATGGCATCCTGCGGGTATCCGTATTATGTGGGAGGTGTTTTCGATGACAGGAACATGCTTCTCTGTACGCCTACCGGTGTGACCCGCGATCCGATGTTTTATCTTAACGCGAAGGGTATTGTCGCAAAAACTGAAACAGAAGTAACGAAGATCGATCCAAAAGGGAAAACCATTACCGCGAAAAACCTGAGAACAGGGAATGAAGAGTCTTTCCCTTATGACAAGCTTATCATCACGACAGGGTCAACCCCGAGAAAACCTCCCATCCCCGGAATTGATCTTGACGGCATTACCACACTGCAGTCCATGCAGGACGCGGATTATCTGAGAAAAATCCGTGACGAAAAGAAGATCAAAAAGGCTGTTGTCATCGGAGGGGGGCTCATCGGCATTGAAACCTGTGAGGCGCTGCAGCTTGCGGGAATTGAAATAACGATGATTGAACTTCTCCCGCAGCTTCTGACGTTCCTGGACTGGGAGATGGCGAAGCTTGTGGAAAACCATGTCCGAAGCAATAACGCAAATGTCATTACTGATAACGGCGTTGCGGAGTTTCTCGGTGAAAACGGGAAACTTACCGGTGTGAAACTCAAAAACGGCACCGAGCTTCCCTGCGAACTGGCGGTGGTGGCAATCGGTGTAACCCCCAATTCCGCATTAGCGAAAAACGCGGGGCTGGCAACGGGTGATACCGGCGCTATTCTTGTCAATGAATACATGCAGACCTCGGACCCCGACATCTACGCTGCGGGGGACTGTGTTGAAATTCCCAATCTCATAACCGGTAAAAAAGTCCATGCACCCTATGGCGACCTCGCGAACCTTGAAGGACGGGTCGCGGGAGAAAACGCGATGCAGGGAAATACCGTCACATTTCCGGGGACGATACAGACCGGTATCTGCAAAGTCTTCGACTACGGCGCGGGCGCAACGGGACTCTCTGAGCGGAATGCACGGGCCGCCGGATACAATGATATAGAAACAGTCATCAACGCAAGTCCCGACAAGCCCGGCTTTATGGAGGGCCTGCTTCTGGTGACCAAGCTTGTTGCCGATAAAAAGTCCGGCAAAATATTGGGCGCCCAGTGTATCGGACCCGGCGATGTGAGCAAGCAGATCGCGATCTGGGCCATGGCGATAAAAGGCGGTCTCACCGTGGAGGACATGGTGAACGCTGACCTTCCCTACGCTCCGCCGTTCTCACTGGCCATCGACCACTCTATCGCGGCGGCCCATATCATCCAGAACAAGATGAAGGGACGGATGAAAGGGATTACTACCGCGGAAGTAAAGAAGAAAGTTGACGCAGGGGAGAATGTGTATCTTCTCGACGCCCGGGGGCCCGACGAGTTTGACGTGATGCGCCTTGGGATCGGTGAGCATCTGATTCCGCTGGGGGCCATCAGAAAACGTCTCAATGAACTTCCTGAAGATAAAAACGCGGAGATTATCTGCTACTGTAAAATATCGCTCCGGGGTTATGAAGCGGCACGCATCCTTGAAGGACACGGCTGGACAAACGTGAAAGTCATGGAAGGCGGCATTATGGCATGGCCCTATCCACGAGAGAAATAACCACCTGTTTCCCATCAGAGATTCAATGAAAAACTTTTGTTTACAACGCCTCCTGCTTCGCAGGAGGCGTTGTTTTCGTGCGTCGGGAATTTGTAGTATTTATAATGTTTCCCACTGCTTCCCCATCACCACATAATAAATTACCGGGAACACAATCAGGGTAAGCGCTGACGATACCCCGAGTCCCAGAATAATAGCCCAGGCGAGTCCCGCCCACACCGGATCGCTTACAATAGTGAGGGAACCCAGCATCGTGGTTATGGTGGTAAGCATAATCGGCCGGAACCGCGTTTTCCCCGCGTCGATGAGTGCTTCCTCCAGACCCATACCGTTGTGCCTGAGAGAGTTGAGATATTCAAGGAGGATTATCGAATTGTTCACCGCAATTCCCGCAAGTGCGATGACTCCTATCATCGATGTCGCATTAAAATACAATCCGATTGTGAAACCGAGGACCATGAAACCCGGCATAACACCGATCAGACCAAGAGGTATGGTGGACATTACGATGAGAGGGAGTTTGAAAGATCTGAACTGCCCTACCAGGACAAAGTATATGAAGAACACCGCGATCCCCATTGCAATACCGAGGTCGCGGAACACCTCCAGGGTGATTTCCCATTCGCCGCCAAGAGAAATTTTAACGACCTTCCCTTCAGGAGTTCGGTAATCTGCCCCGAAAAGGGAGAGACCGGTTCTCTCTCCGCGGCCTCCCGGCAGCCTGTAATTCCAGAGGTGTTTCAGAAAATCGATTGCGGCATAGGTGACGGAACGGCCGGACATTTCACCATAGAGATATTCCGTGGAAAGCCTGTTTTCCCGGTACACCGGCATGACGGTCTTCCGGGAGGTGATTTTTATGAGGTCCTTCATCGGCACCCTGATTCCAAGGTCGTTGCATATATAAAGATTATTCAGCAGAGAAGGGTCTTTACGGAGAGCCCTGTCCATACGGATTGTAATGTATTCCTGTTCAATGTTATCAGGATTGTGATATAATCCCGCAATTTGCCCCGAGTAAAAGGTGTTCAGGGTTTTAACAATTTGCGCGGGGCTCACGCGGCTGATGGATGCCCGCTCATGGTTGACGCTGACCAGTATTGTCTCAGTTTCGTCCTGTATGGAAATATCGGTATCCACCATGCCTTCAATTGTGCGGAGGGACGGCAGAATATCCTGTGCGGTCTTCTGTATCAGGCCCACGTCGTATCCCTGGATGCGAACAAGAAATGTTGAGCGTACCGGGGGGCCCGGAGGGTCTTCCACCAGTTTCATTTTTATTGATGTGACCGATTTATAGAACCTGGCGGCCTGCTCAAGTCTGGGCCGCAGCTGCTGCACCAGCACTGCTGACTTTGTGCCGCGATGGTCAGGATCAGTGAGGCCGACACGTATGGTGGCCTGGGAACTTTTGCGACGGCTGTCAACGCCCCTGAAGAGGCCGTTAAAATCGAGAATCGGGGGGTGGCCGATATAGCTCTGGGTCATCACCACGTCCTTTTCCTGAAGGAGTTTCTTTTCAAAAAATTCTGTTACCGCAAGGGTCCGCTCGAGAGGGGTCCCTTCCGGCAGATCAAGGTATAGAAAAAACTGTTCCCGGTCCGCCTTGGGCAGCATGCGGAACTTCACAAGGGTCACCGCAGGAAGAAGGAGGGACACGACAAGCAGGATTCCTATCACCAGCATCGCCCGCCGCCTTGACTTCCTGTCCATGAGGAGCCTGTGGAGGTACCGGTGATATGCTTCGAATATTTGTGTCCCGATCCCTTTTGCCCGGTCGGCAATTTTACGGATACCGGCGGGCAGGGGCACCGGGCGTTTTTCACCTTCAGGTTTTAACACGACAGCGGCCATCCATGGATTGAGGGTCAGTGAAAGCACCAGGGCGAGAATCAGCGCAGCCGGCACGAAAAACGGTATCGGCCCCATATACGGCCCCATCATGCCGGTGACAAACGCCATGGGGATGAAGGCGATGACCGTGGTCACTGTGGACATGAACAACCCGGGGCCCACTTCATTGACCGCCGAGATCACCGTGTCGATACGGCCTTTTTTCTTTTCGGTTTTCATCCGGCGGACAATGTTTTCAATGACCACGGTGGCGTTGTCCACAAGGAGCCCCAGGGAGAGGATAAGGGCAAAAAGCGTTATGCGGTTGATGTTCTGCCCCGTGAGAAATCCTACGCCGAATACGCTGGCGAGGGTGAGGGGAATTGATATTGCCACGAGGAGCGCCGCCCGCACGTCGAGGGCAAGAAGCAGCACAATCACCACGATGAAAATGGCGGTAAAGAGGTTCGACACAAGGGTATTGATTTCCCGCCGGGCCGTCCTTCCTTCATCGACAATCACTTCAGCCTGTATTGAGGAGGGTATAAAATGATTCTGAAGGAGTTTCAGTTCACTGCGAACCTGCTCAGTGACAGCTGTTATATTTGTCCCCTTGAGCTTCGCGATGCTGATAAGGACACAGTTCGGATGTTCCCTGACGGTGCCGTTCGCTTTGGTTATATGGCGCACGTAGCTGTCGATTTCCCCGATCCGTTCCTCAATCCGGGAGAGGTCTTTGAGACGCAGCTGCCCGTAGTCACCGGTCACCACCACGGTGTTTTCAAGATCGCCCTTTTTGCTGACCACGCTGGTGGCCTCAAGGGGTATAAATGTGTTGTCGCTCTTTATAACTCCGGAGGGCAGAAAAATATTTCCACGCCTCAGTGCCTGCTCGATGGCGGGAAGGCCCACCTTGATTTCAGCCAGGCGGAGAGGGTCAAGTATTACCGCAAGTTCACGCTTTCTTCCACCCACCACCTCAATGTTCGAAGTACCCTCCAGAATGCTGAGCCGGTCACGAAGCCTGAACGCGAACTTTCGCAACCCCACAGGATCAACCTTTTCAGAGGTGAGGGCGATCGTCATGACAGGGACATCGTCGGGATCAATTGAACGGACTTTCGGGGGAGCGATACCGAGGGGAACAAGGTTGAAGTTCCGCTGTATCCTGTCGTCAACCATTATAATGGCAGAGTCAAAATTCTCTCCCACATGAAAGTTAACGTTTACGACAGAACGTCCTCCCCTTTCGGAAACCGAATAAATATCGTCGACCCCCGGGATGTCCGCGAGGATGTGCTCCAGGGGCTTTGTCACCTGTTCCAGCACTTCGCTTCTGCTGGCGCCGGGGTAATCAACCTGTATCTGAAACGAAGGGGCGGTAATTTTCGGATTATACTGTTTCGGAGTGGCAAAAAAGGAAGCGGCACCCCAAATAAACAGTGTTATAATTATCAGGAGTGAAAGACGGCCATTTTTTACGAATACCCTTGCGAGCTTCCCTGTCCAGTTCATTATTACCTCGTATCATTTGATATACAATTTCATGTATCAAACAATCAGTGAATGCTACCTGATGATTTTCATATTGTCAATAATGTTACACGTGTTGATTGCCAGTAAATATGAGATGCACCATCAGGTCAACAACTATTTAGATATTTAGTATATACTATAATACCATTTTCGTTGATCACTTAAAAAAGTGAAATGATTAACGGTAATAAAGGTTAACGGTGTATGACTTTTCTGTGTAATGGGAGGGATGATGCCATAACGTGCCTGCTGATGCTGGTCAGCATTTTTCCGCAGCCCATGCTTCCTCGTCTTCGTCAAGATAAACTTCTTCGAGGATATCGCCCGCCCAGGATTCCCCGGGGGCAAGGCGGCGCAGCATACGTACTGACATTACCTTTACGGCGGACACATCGCTCCACACCGCTTCGTTCAGGCAGCGCCAGTGAGCGGCGTCAAATTTTTTCGGATTGCCGATCTGCTCCCGGCATATATCGCAGAGGAAAAGGCACTTCGCGGCTTCAGGGTCTGCGGGGGCAGGGGGTACTTCGAACACCGTGAGTTTCACTCCGGCGGCTTTACACAGCTCGCATTTTGATCCCGACCGCCTGGCGAGTTCCCTGCCGAAGGATGCAAGGGTATCCTGCCTTTGCTGATGTGCGTCATATCCTTTTACCATGCCGTGTCTCCATTCTTAGGGTTGTATCGTCCCGCAGCCCCGCCGGAATTATTTTTGGGAAAGTCCTTTCAGTCATTACAGCTTCCGTAATATTTCCATGATGTAGGGGAGGAGCTGCTTTTTCCGTGAAAGCACATCTTTCAGCAGATATATGCTGTCCTGGAATTTCGGGTACGCGATCTTTTTTATAAACTCATCCTTTCCTCTGATAAAGAGATAGCTGCTCAGTTCATGAAGGTCAGTGACCAGGAGCGCGCAGAAAAGCAGCCCCTTATTGTCACAGATGTTCTGAATATACTGAAGGATGCTTTCCGAGCGTTCCATTATTTCTCCGGGGTAGTTCACCTCTACCTGGCTCACGGAGAAAGAAAATTCACCCTCGGTGTAGCTCTTGAGGTCCATGGTGACAATTTCATCAACGGGCTTCTGGCTGATGAGGGAAGCGGCGGCAGTAATCTCATTGCCGAATTCTTCTATGGAGAGATCGGTTATCTGGGACAGGTATTCCGCGGTCCTGATATCGGTTTCCGTCGTTGTGGCTGACCGCAGTATCAGGGTGTCGGAAAGGATTCCCGCAAGGAGCAGCGAGGCAACCTCCCGTGTAACAGGAACGGTATTGTCCCGGTACAGGTTCGCGATGATTGTCGAAGTTGAACCGACGGGCCAGTTGATAAAGGTAATGGGATGTCCCGTGGAGGGGTTTCCAAGGCGGTGGTGATCAATGATCTCGTGGATCCTGATTTTATCAACCCCCTCCACCGACTGCGTGAGCTCGTTGTGGTCCACAAGGACAACCCCAATATTCGGTTCGTTCATCAGGTCGCTCTGGGTAAGGACGCCGGTGACGCGGCCGTGCTCGTCCACAACGGGGAGCGACCGTGACGCGGATTCCGTGAACCGATCGCGGATGTTCCGTATGTAGTCGTTGGAATCAAGGGGCTTCAGTGAGGTGTCACCAACATATTTTACCGGCACAGAATGCAGCGCGAGCCACGAGGCGCTGGAGGTGTGAAATGGCGTTATGAGCACCGAGACATTATGGATTTCCGCGAGCTCCTTCAGCTCCCTGCTGATCATGTTGCCCGCCGAGACAATCAGGACTTTGACTTTTTTCTTGATAACATATTCCTGGATGTCCTTCCGGTCCCCCACAATCACGATTGAATTTTCTGCCGGCATAATATCAATGAATTTCCGGAGTGTTTCCCTCTCAGATGCAGCCACTATGATCTGGGCCTTAAACACCTCATCCTCGTTGCTGACGACAATGGGCTGGGCATTCAGGGTCTTTGTCAGGTGATACACCGACGTGGAAATGATGCTGTTCTTGTGAGGATCTATTTTGTTGAGAATGTTCTCCGCGAACGTGTTGTAATGGAGGGCTGAAAGATATTTGTTGTCGTCATCCACCACGGGGAGCATCCTGAATTTTTTCGTGTTGAGCAGCTGCATCGCCTCCCACAGGGGAGTGTTGTGTGACAACGTGTCGGGCTCGTTGCTCATGTGGTTCATCACCTTCGGGATGAGGTCGCTGATAAATTCCGGCTTGGGGACATGAAACCGGTCAAGGATATACTCGGTCTGCAGATTTACCTTTCCCGCACGCGCGGGAACGTAGTTGTCATGTCCCAGTGCCTTCTTCAGTTCGGCGTAGGCGATGGAGGAGACGATCGAATCGGTGTCCGGATTTTTGTGGCCAATAACATAAATCTTTTTCATGAATTCCTCGTTACATACTATTTAA
>JAKQCH010000002.1 GCA_029573825.1 Spirochaetota bacterium
CGGAGTTTCCTGCTGCGCGATTAAGAACGGCGTTTCAGTTGACACCTCAATGGGCCTTACTCCCCTTGAAGGGGCGATGATGGGAACCCGCTGCGGTGATATCGACCCTGCGATCCCGATGTTCATGATGCAGCAGCTTGATGTGGGACCGAAATATATGGATTCACTTCTCAATAAAAAATCAGGCATCCTCGGTATTACCGGAAAATATACCGACCGGCGTGATGTCCTTGAGCAGGCTGATAAGGGCGATGAGAGATGCCAGCTGTCTGTTGATGTAGAGTGCTACCGTCTGAGAAAATATGTCGGCGCCTATGCTGCCTCACTCGGTACGCTTGACGCGATTGTATTCACCGCCGGTGTTGGTGAAAACGCAGGCGCAATAAGGCAGAAGGTGCTTGAGGGTCTCGAAGTGTTCGGTCTTGAGCTTGATAAAGAGAAGAACCTTAAAACATTCAGCAAACATGGTGAAACCGAGATTTCCACACCAAAGTCAAAGGTTCGCGTCTATATGATTCCGACAAACGAAGAGCTTGTGTTCGTTGAAGATGTTGTCGGTATTCTTGAAGGCACATACACTGATCACATGGAGTTTAAGTATACTTTTTTAAAGTAGAGCGTAGCTTTTTCGATCATCAATAAATCTTATTATTGGCCTGTGTGCGAATTGGGACGTTTTTCTGGCGGGGGGTGCTACCAGGTTTTTAAAAACCGGTACAATTGAAACGAGATTTATTTATCTATACAATTATCCACGATTGGAGACCATGAGGTCTCCTTTTGTGGTTTATGGGGCCACAAATTGTGCTGTTTGTACTGCAGGGAAGACCTGTGACGGTGTTTCGCGCGGTTTCCATAAAGATGTTTTTCTGTTGCCATCCGGCAGGGTATATGTATATGGATTGATATGCTTTTTGATTATATCCGGACAATAAGGAGAATGAAGCTATGCACGTGGTATCGTTTCTCGGAAGCCCCAGGAAAAAGGGTAATACTGCAGCTTTGCTGGATGCTGTCCTGAAAGGAATTCAAAGCGGTGGATGCAGCGCTGGTGAGTATATTTTCCTTCAGGAATCAAATATTCAGCCTTGTAAAGGTTGTAATACATGCAAGAAAAATGAAGACAGGATGTGTATTGTGCAGGATGATATGCAGGGCATCTACCGGATGATCGGGCGCTCAGATCTGATAATACTGGCGACCCCAATATACTGGTGGAGCGTGACGGCGCAGATGAAGGTGCTGATAGACCGGCTCTACGGCATGAATTTTAAATGCGGTACAAAAAAAGTCCTCCTCCTGATGACGTATGAAGGCGCGCTCCCCAATTCCGGGCCGGAGACAACGGAGATGCTCTTCAGGGAAATCTGTGAATATCTGAAGATGGAAGTCGCGGGTGTAATGGGTGTGTGTACGGGAACAATACCCGTGCAGGAGAATGAACAGGCACTCAAAGAAGGATTTGAATTAGGGAAAAAACTGGCAGGCTGAATTATTAGTTCATATTGCCTGCCAGTTTTAATAACGTTCCGATTTTTACGGCTTATGAGATATGCCGGTTCCCGCCGTTACTCCTCAACCTGGATATGCACAACACCCACCTTCGCGGCATCGGAGTTGTAGTAGAACGATGCAAGGAAGAATAGGAATGCCGCCGCCATATTGAAAATCGGAAGCGCCATCATGGCAATATTGATTCCATACATGTCGGAAAGATGGCCTATGACCGGCGGCCCCAGGGAGCTTCCCAGTATATGCTGAATAATGATGCAGATGCTCAGGGATGTGGCACGAAGGCCGGGATGAACGACGTCCTGAGTAACCGCGACGGAAGCTGGTACGAAGGCCACCGCGAGAATACCCCCTGCAATGAGGATTATAAACTGCAGTGTCCCGGTGAAGGCGGAGAATGCAAGAAAAAATACACCCGCCGTAAGAAGTGAGGAGATCATGGCAAAGAGAAGGCGGGCATTTGTCCTGACACGAAACCATCTGTCCGCAAGTATGCCTCCGAGAGGCGCCCCCACAATTGCCATGAGCATAATGACGCCGCTTTTTAAACCTGCTGTACCCATCGGGAGGCCTTGCGTACGGTTGAAATAAGTCGGCAGCCAGCTTATGAGGGCAGTGGTAACGAATACGTTGCCGGCAAAGGCGAGATTGTTGAATAAAAGGGACTTGATCCCCGCCATGTAGACTGCAACCTCCTTCCATGGTTTTGCCCTGCCGGAACTGCGGGAGTCAGACAGAGAACTGAGATCAAGTTCTACCGTTTTATAATCCTTTACCCTGAAAAAAAGCAGCGCCACAATAAGGCCCGGTATCGCAACGATTCCGAAGGCGTGCCGCCAGCCGTAATGCTCTGCAATCAATCCTCCCAGCGCTATTCCCATGGCACTTCCCAGGGGTATGGAAGCGTTCCATATACCCAGCATACGGGCGCGCAGTCCCGCGGGAAAGAGGGCGGATATCATGGCAGTGCCTCCCGGGGCATACCCTGCTTCGCCAATACCAATGAACGCACGGACGGAAAAAAGCTGCCAGAAATTCTGCGTTATCGCGCAGAGAAATGTCGCGAAACTCCACAGAATTGACATGATCCCGATGCTTTTCTTCCGGCTCCACCTGTCAATTGCGACTGATGCGGGGAGGGTGAATATCAGAATTGCCCAGTAGACTGCAGAGACAAGAAGACCGCACTGGGCATCGGTAAGGCCCCAATCCTGTCGGATATAAGGGAAGAGTGAAACCACCACCATTCTGTCAATATAGTCCAGCATGTACAACAAAAAGAGAAGCGTGAAGGTGTAATATGCCTGGCGCTTCGGCAACGGCCCTGTGAAATTGTTATCATCGTTCATTGTTGCATCCCCGAAAATTTATTCACAAAAGGACGCCGGCAGCACTCTGTCAGCGTCACCAGCTATGTGCTCAATGAGGTATTCGAAGCGAACAGATCATGGACTCAATACTCTGATGATAGAGTCCATCGAAGCCGGTTTCAGCCAGCATGGTGTCCCGGAGTTTCCGTAAATGCAGAACGCCATGCATCGTTCCAAGAAACAGGAGCGCGTACTGCTTTGAATCAACACGGTGAAAAATGCCGGTAGCAACACCTTCTTCTATCGCATCAATTATGGGATCAAGGACCTTCATGGCATATTCGTCAACACGTGATTTGGTTTCAACAGGGAAAATCGTCCGTGGTGAGGATATGAAATAATCAAGCAAATCATAAAAAGCTCTATGCTGTGTGCTGAATTTCAGAAGCGACGATCCGATAGCGTGGAGCCTGTCAGCGGGCGAGTTGACGGCGGCAGAAGCGATTTTGAATTGTTCATGAAGAAGGTCGAATACCTCAGTCGAAAGGGTGGCGTAAATTTCCGCCTTGCTGGAAAAATACGAATAAATGGTGCCGGCTCCCAGTTCGCAGATTTCTGCTATCTGCCGGATTGAAACGGCATCGTAGCCTTTTTTCAGAAGAAGACTCCGGGCCGCATTGAGAATAGCGCTTTTTCTGTCTTTCCTCTCGGCCTGTTTTCGTTTGAGCGTAATCATGTTCCCCGAAAATAAAAAAAATTATTGACAATTGAACAGTGTTTGAGATATGAATCTAATTCACTGTTAGAACAGTGTTCATAATGGTTGACCGGTTAAATTTGTCAACCATTATTCACGATTATCAGTCGTGAAAGTGCATTGGTATATGGGGGAAGGATAATGAATGGAAAAGAACGGATTATGAATGCCTTAAACATACGGGAGCCCGACAGGGTGCCGTTGTATATTCACGGGATAAACGAGGCGCCCATCATCGGCATCGGGAGAGAAATTACCGACGGCCTCCCTGAGCCGAAAGAATTTCATGAAATGAATGATCAGGAAAAGGTAAAGCTTCTGGATACCCTCTTTCTTCTCCATGAGCATTTCGATGTTGACGGATTTACTTCATTCGAAATTGGGCATGAGGTGGAGGTTGATGCCGGT
>JAKQCH010000115.1 GCA_029573825.1 Spirochaetota bacterium
CAACATGCCCCGCCTCGCATTTCGTTCATCATGCGAGGAGGAGTTTATGACAAACCTGAAAATCCTTATGGACATGGCGAAAAACTCCCTTGAAGTGAAGCGGAAAGTCCTTGAAAATTTTTCACTGAATAATCTTTACCCCTATACAAAGTATTACCTTTCCGATATTTTTACACGGACAGGAAAATACTGGGTGAATCATTTTTCTACTATCGGTCTCGTCGGCATGAATGAAGCGTGCCTGAATCTTCTTCAGACGACTATCGCTACGGAAGAGGGGAAATCATTTTCTGTCCGTGTGTTGAATTTTATGCGAGAAACAATACGGGAATATCAGGAACAGACAGGCAACCTGTATAACCTTGAGGCAACACCGGCGGAAGGAGTGAGCTATCGGTTTGCCAAGCATGACAGAGAAATGTATCCTGAAATAGTAACAGCGGGACAGCAGGAACCCTATTACACAAATTCGATTCATCTTCCTGTTGGGCATACAGATGATCTTTTTGATGCCCTTGATCACCAGGATGAACTGCAGTCACTATTTACCGGGGGAACGGTTGTTCACTGCTATATCGGAGAAAAGATAGATGATCCTGACATGGTGAAGCTCCTGGTGAAGAGAATCGCTGAAAACTATTCAATTCCATACTTTACTATTACTCCCACCTTCAGTATATGTCCGGTTCATGGATATATTCCGGGAGAGCATAAATTTTGTCCCTATCCCCACAGCCCGGAGGAGCTGGAACAGTTTGGAATACAGGTTCCCGAAGAAAATTCCGATAAAGAAAATGAGATGAAGAAAGCAGCAATGTAACGGTTTCTGACTGCCGGTTCTTTTAAGGGCAGCGTTCCGGAGGCCGGGTAGTAATAAAGGTGTTTTTAAAATGTATATAAATAAAGAAAAATATAACGTACGGAGTGTCGCATAATGAAACAGCAGAAGCAGGTTCCAGTAGAAGTGTATTCACGGGTTGTCGGATATTTCAGACCGGTCAATCAGTGGAACAAGGGCAAGCGGGAAGAATTTAACGACCGTAAGACATATTGCGTAAATCAGGAAGGAGCTGCCCGGGTCTATGAATATCAGGGGACTGCACAAAACATCACTTATTGATTATCCGGGAAAAATCTGCGCAATTGTTTTTTCCGGAGGATGCAACCTTCGCTGCAAATACTGCCACAATCCGGTACTGGCCTGCAGTACCGGTGAAACGGGAGAATTCACCAACGAAGAAGTACTTTCATTCATTGAGAAACGCCGGGGGCTTATTGACGGCGTTTCTCTGAGCGGCGGGGAACCGACGCTCTGCAGGAACATTGAACCGTTCATACGTTCCCTGCGGGAGCTGGGACTTTCAATTAAAATCGACACAAACGGCCTGAAACCCCATGTTATTGAGCGGCTCCTTAATCAGGATCTTCTTGACTACATAGCCACTGACGTGAAGACGTCTCCCGGAAAATATGAAGATCTTACGGGAATGAAAAATGCTTTCCCCCTGTTAAAGCGAACAATTGAGATTGTAAAATCGTCGGGAGTGGATTATGAAATACGCACCACCTGCATTCCATACTATGTGACGCTGGAAGATTTTCGTAGTATTAAAAATGAAATCGATTTTGTGAAGAAATATTACCTGCAGCAGTTTGTAAACAGCGTGACGCTTGACAGCTCATTAAGGAATTGCAGCCCGTATCCGGTGCCGGTGTTGAATGAATTCAAAACCTTTGTGAAGACTTTTTCCGATGTATGTGAAGTGCGGGGAATATAATTCCGCTATTTTGCTTTTTTCATAAGGGCAATTTTCTTCTCCACGTCCTGCATCTGATCACGGAGTACAGCTGCTTTTTCAAACTCGAGATTTTCCGCGGCATCCAGCATATCTTTCCGTATATCTTCAATAAGTCTTTTCAGTTCGTCAGGCCTGTCGGTGCGGTATTTTCCCCGGTAGTCAGCAACATATTCTGCAAGGGAATCGTCGCTGTGGTATTCGCGTTCGATGATATCCAGAATGTCCTTTTGAATCGTTGAGGGGGTGATATTATGCTCTCTGTTGTATTGCTCCTGAATTGTGCGGCGCCGCCCGGTTTCATCAATTGCCCTGCGCATGGAGTCGGTGATTTTATCGGCATACATAATGACGAGGCCGTTGATGTTCCGCGCCGCCCTCCCTGCAGTCTGGATCAGTGGGCGGTATGAGCGGAGGAACCCCTCCTTATCGGCATCAAGGATTGCCACAAGGGACACCTCCGGGATGTCAAGGCCCTCTCTGAGAAGGTTAATGCCAATGAGGCAGTCAAATTCTCCCTTCCGCAGATCACGGATAATTTCAACCCGCTCAATGGTCTCAATTTCAGAATGAAGGTACTTTGCCTTTATTCCGGCGCTGGTGAAATAATCCGCAAGGTCTTCGGCCATTTTTTTTGTGAGGGTCGTTACCAGGGTCCGCTCATTGCTCTCTACCCGGCGGTTCACTTCGCCGATAAGGTCGTCAATCTGGTTTTTTGCAGTACGTACTTCAATGCGGGGATCAATGAGGCCTGTGGGGCGAATGACCTGCTCAACCACGGCGCCGCTTACCTCTAATTCGTAGTCGCCGGGGGTCGCCGATACGAAGAGGGCCTGATCCTGAATTTTTTCAAATTCCTCGAAGAAGAGGGGTCTGTTGTCAAGGGCTGAGGGGAGGCGGAACCCGAATTCCACAAGGTTCATTTTCCGTGATCGGTCCCCCTCGTACATGCCCCGCACCTGCGGAAGGGTCACGTGGGATTCATCGATGAACATCATGTAATTTCCCTTGAAGTAATCGAGGAGACACGCCGGCGGTTCACCCGCTTTCCTGCGGGATATTATACGGGAGTAGTTTTCGATGCCGTTACAGTATCCCATAGCCATGAGCATCTCCATGTCGTAGCGTGTACGCGATTCAAGCCGCTGTGCCTCCAAAAGCTTGTTCTGGGAGCGGAGTTCAACGAGGCGGCTGTTGAGTTCCTCTTCTATTATGGAAATGGTTATCTTCATTTCGTCAGGAGGCGTCACAAAATGCTTCGCGGGGTAGATGTAAGCGACCTCAAGGTGTTTCATCGTTTTGCCGGTGAGGGGATCTGTCATGGAGATGCGCTCAATCTCATCGCCGAAAAATTCAATGCGCAGGGAATGCTTCAGGTACGCCGGATATATCTCCACCACGTCTCCCCGTGCGCGGAACGTGCCTCGTACAAAAGAAACATCGTTTCGTTCATAGTGGATTGTCACAAGCTGTCGCAGAAGATTATCCCGGTTGACGGTATCACCGATATGGAGGGCCACCTGCATTTCCTCGTAGTCCTTCGGGCTCCCCAGCCCGTAAATGCAGGAAACAGAGGACACCACGATGACGTCATTGCGGTCCAGAATTGAAGATGTCGCCTTGAGGCGGAGGCGGTCAATCTCGTCATTGATGGAGGCGTCCTTTTCAATGTAGAGGTCCTGTGACACGACGTATGCTTCCGGCTGATAGTAGTCATAGTAGGAGACAAAGTACTCCACGGCATTGTCCGGGAAAAACTCGCTGAACTCCCGGTAGAGCTGGGCGGCAAGGGTCTTGTTATGGGTCAGCACGAGGGTGGGTTTCTGCACTTTCTCGATGACCTTTGCCATGGTGAAGGTCTTCCCGGACCCCGTTACACCAAGAAGGGTCTGGTATTTCATCCCTTTCTGGATATTTTCGGCGATCGCTGCAATTGCTTTCTCCTGGTCATCGGAGGGTTTGAATTTTGAAAGTACTTTGAGTTCCGGCATGGTGTTTTCCTGTTACAGGTGAATTGGTAAACGAAATCTCTGCATGAAATGTATTTTCAGTAACTGTACTATATCATGAGTTTATTGCAATTTCATGATTTTGATATATGGCACTGCGTAATAAATTTGATACAACAGCATAAGGATAGTTTCATTTGCCTGTCATTTCATCAATCCATGAAAGGTATGGTTGAAAACCCTGCGTAATGGGTACGGATATTATTTCAGGCACCTCATAAGGGTGCAGCGTGCATATTTCCTTTTCAATATCTCCGAAAAGTTCCGGGCGGCTTTTAATTATCAGCAGCCGTTCGCTCTCTCTGCACACTTCACCTTTCCATGAATATGTGGAATGAATATCCCCGGTTATGTTGACGCAGGCGGCAAATTGTTTTCCGACAAGGGATTCCGCAATGGCATGTCCGGTTTCCTCGGATGGAACAGTACAGAACACCACGATATATTTATTCATACAATGCCTCCATAATTCACCGTGCGTGTGTCAGGGATACGCTGACAATATATCGGCCAGTACAAAAATCAGTACAATGAAAGGGAAAACCAGTCAATGTATTTCCTGTTGCGGTAATATTTTTTATTGGACAAAGGGAGTATTTACGGTAGGTATGTTATTACAGTTGCAGCAGGGGGCCTGCTGATCACGGGACCTGTGCAGTGTCAGTTTTTCCACGGCCATGGTTCAGGGAGGGGCTTCCGAATTATATAATAAGGGAGGATGCTGTTATGGGAAAAGAATATGAGTTTTATGTTGTGGAGAAAAAACCACCCCTGGCCTATGTGTATCTGAACCGACCGGACAAAATGAATGCGATGCACCCGCCGGCATGGTGGGAGATGCCTGAAATTTTTAACGACCTCGATGGCGATAAAGATATCCGTGTCATCATTATTTCCGGAAAAGGCCCCTGCTTTTCCGCCGGTATTGACCTTCCGGGTATGGCGACCGCGCTCCCGGAACTCCTCAGCCAGGACCAGACCGGAGGGGTGAAGATTTCCCTTCTGCAGACAATTTACAAACTGCAGAACACCAATACCTGCATTGAGCGGTGCCGGAAACCAGTCATCGCGGCAATTCACGGGTACTGTATCGGTGCGGGCCTTGACATGGTGACGGCGTGCGATATCCGCCTCTGTACGAAGGACGCGCAGTTTTCACTCAGGGAAGCGGCGGTCGCCTTTGTTGCGGACGTGGGGGTTCTCCAGCGGCTTCCCCTTATATGCGGGCAGGGGGTCACCAGGGAGCTTGCGTTTACGGCGAAATTTATCAGCGCGCAGCGTGCGAAGGAAGTACTGCTGGTGAACGAAATATATGATGATCAGGATCAATTGATGAAAGGTGCGGAAGCCATCGCGAAGGAAATCCTTGACAATTCACCCCTCGCCATTGAGGCGACCAAGAATGTCCTGAACTTTGGTATTACCGGACAGATCGACGACAGCCTGAAATACAATGCCTCCATAAGCGCTAATATCATCCCCTCCGCCGACCTCTTTGAGGCAGCGAAGGCCCTTATGGAAAAAAGGAAACCTGTGTTTACAGGGAAGTGAAAAATAAATATATTCTGGTACGAGCCGCTTTTCCCGGTTTATTGAGAAGCGGTGCGTACTATTTTTTTCTTAAAACTTAATCGCAGCGGTTTTAACATGTCCCTGACGTGAATATTCAATTATTTGACGGTCAAAGGTGAGGAGGGTGCCCCCGGTAATCCTGGCTGTTGCAACAATTAATCTGTCTGAAGGGTCACCATGAAACTCACCGGGGAGGACAGTACTTTCATACGCTATTTCCGGAGAAAGAGGATATATACTTGTTCCCGGTGCAGAAGTGGCTTTATGTATCCATTCAAGAGTATTGCCGGATATTGATATCCTCCCTTTCGCTGCCAGCATAGCCACTTCCCAGGTGCAAATTGCAGGGATAAGGATTTTATTATTTTTTACTGCTCTATCAATGATCTTAAGAAATCCGGCTTTTTTGATTTTTTCATCGCCATTAACAATCCATATCCACACATGGGTATCAAGAATAATCATTACAATACCTTACTCATCCGCATTCCATGATTCATCAATCGGTTTTATTATATCCTCTTTTATTAATACTGAGTTTTTTAAATGTCCGTAAAATGGTTTTACCGGCTCCTGTGAATA
>JAKQCH010000020.1 GCA_029573825.1 Spirochaetota bacterium
GTCAGGTGAATAAAGGAAAAGTAATAGCGTTGCACACAATTGTTCTCATGGCTATTCATACTCTTTTCGCGGAGCGGCATGATGCCGCACCGCGATTTCTTTTTTATCGGAAACCTCGTTTGATTTGAAGTGATGCAGCTGACGTTAATAAGGACGTTAATAAGGACGTTAATAAGAAGGAGGGTTGTCATGCTGGTTCTGGTAAAGTCAGAAAATATTGATGAAAGAATCGATACACAAGAAGAAGCTTCATGGAAGAAGGAATATCGGGCAAAGTTATGTTCGGCAGACCAGGCCGTTTCCGTAATCGGAGCGGAAAAATATAAGAATGGGGGAAGACCAGCCTGATCCCCCTGAAGTTCCGGCAGTATAAAAAATTCGTATTCACACCCCTCCTGATCCTTATAAAATACCGGTGGACTGGTTGTTGAATCCTGCCTGGTAAAGCTCCTGCAATCCCGGAAAATGAGAGTATCTTCAGTAGAAATTTACACTTCCTCAATGTAATATTAATCTTGATTTCCTGTCATTATGTAGTTTAATTCTTCGTATATGATGAAAGATGCGATAGTCACCGATGTCGAAGAATTAATTGCCGGTTTCAATATGATGAAATCGCTTGCCGGAGAGCAGAAAGAGATGTATTTATATCTCCGGAGTGTAATCCTTGAAGCATGTGCGGCAGTACCGGGAGTTGTCACGGTTACAGATATATTATGCCGGGAATATATCGATGGATATCCATGCGGAGGGAGAATATCGGTTCTTAAGACTGATGTGCCGGGGCGTATTACCTGGACCTGCTGCTCATGTTCCCGGAGAGGTGTCCTGGTAAACTGGCATTGCATCGAAGATATTGACGTTCCCTTTGGTGATGAAGATAACAACCTGAACCGGCAGCAGGTCATTTACCGACTTATTCTCTCAAAGGACGAATTCACTGCGTTGTCTTCAGTGGGAAACCTTGATTTTGATTCGCAACTCTTAATACGGAGCGCCATAATGACCAGCAGCGGGATATTGGTGTATGGCAGTATGAACGATATGGAATTGGTGCTTGCGGGTCTTGACCGCAGTTGCGGATTTTCCTCCGGCCAGATACATTCGGCAATCAGGAATAAACTGCAGGAAATAATTGAAGGCCACCGTGAGTAAAAAAATAGAAATTAACCCTGTATTAGTATTGACAACGCGTTGTACCGGTGGCTTTCTCCTCCCGGCTGGCAACCTCACAGCTTCATGCTTGTTTTATGGAGTATTCCGTTATGTCGATTATTATTAAAACGATAGTGCTTCTTACGCTTTCCAATATCTTCATGACATTCGCCTGGTATTCCCATCTGCGTAACATGAGTTCCCAGAAGTGGTATGTCGCAGCCCTCGCGAGCTGGGGAATAGCGCTGTTTGAATATCTCATTCAGGTCCCCGCCAACAGGATCGGCTCTGTTTCATTATCTCTTCCGCAACTGAAAATACTCCAGGAAGTGATTACCCTTTCCGTCTTTGTTCCCTTTGTATTTTTCTACATGCACCAGCCTTTAAAGCTGAATTACCTCTGGGCAGGATTATGCCTGATGGGAGCGGTGTACTTTATTTTTAAGGGATAAAGATATCATTTTTAATAAAGTAATCTTCTTCCGTTATCGTTGTATGTAGTCGTCGATTTTCTGTATGAAGGTTGCAGGAATGTTTGACTTCTCTCTTCGCACAAAGCTGAAAGCAACAAAACCGGTTTCCGCTAATGCAACAAGCGCATCACCTTTCATAATCTTATAGAAAAAACGGAGGTTGTTGGTGCCGATTTCACCAATGTGGACCTTTATTTTCAGTTCATCAAATAAAAATGCTTCAGACCGGAAATTGATTGCGATATCCCCCATGATAATTCCGGTTTCACCATCGCCGAGATTACCTTCGTTCGCATCAAGTGCTCTGAGGAACTGTACCCGTGCTTCATGAATTATCCCGATGAGTTCAGGAGCTCCCACATGAGAGGCAGGATTCAGGTCGGAGATGCGGACATCGAGGGTGTGGGTAAATTTATATTCAGGTTGTTCGGTGAGCTTTATTCTCGGCATTGCCTTCTCCATCCGGTTCTATAATGTGAACAATTATTCCTCTTGTGTGCAGGGGCAGTGTCATCGTTGATGTGTCAATGTCAATATAAATATTATTTCCATAATGAGACCCGGTTGGCGCCTGAAGCACAAAAGATGAAAAAAAATATAATTATTTCTTGATGTAATTTCTGCTCTGTTGTGGTGTGTACGAGGTTAAGAAGTTTGTATCCAGTCATCCTGCAGGTCATCCATCTGTCGCATTACTTGTATTTCGTTGTTCAAAGCAATTATTTTTTATGTATGATTGAAGTGTGATGGTGTTTCACAGAACGCAGGTATTGTTATGCTCAAAAGAAACGTTACGCGGTATCAAAGAAAAATTATTCAATGGGGGTTGATATGGAGGATATTCTAAAAAAAATTGAGGACCTGGCTCTGTCCCATGATCATATTTCACCCGAATTGATAAAGGAAAAAAACATCAAGCCGGGCTTGCGGAATGCAGATGGCAGCGGTGTGGTGGTGGGTATTACTTCAAAGGGCATTGTTCTTGGATATGATAAAAAGAAGAATAAAGACGGTACTTTTACTGTCATACCACGTGAAGGTAAACTTTTATACTGCGGATATGATGTCGCCAATCTTATTGAAAAGATTCATGGTGAAAACAGGTTCGGCACTGATGAGGTAACGTATCTTCTCCTTACCGGAGAACTGCCGAACAGGCATGACCTGCAGCGGTTTACCGAAGCAATGGCGAAACGAAGGGCCCTGACGAAGCTGGAACGAAGCGTGTTAATGCAGGAGGCGGAAAACTATAATCAGATGTATGCCCTGCATTCGGTGATTTCGCACCTGAGCCGATGTGATAAAAATCCGGACTCGACAAATATCAGGGATATCAGCAAGCAATGTATCAATATCATCGCCAAGCTCCCGACCATAGTTGCCTATAACTATAATGTCATGCAATACAGAAATGGTTCAAGCCTGAGTATTATTAAACCGGATCCTGACCTTTCAACAGCGGAAAACTTTCTCTATATGATGAAAGGAAAGAAACCGACTGAATTCGAAGCATATCTTTTTGATCTCATGATGATACTGCATATCGAACATGGCGGAGGGAATAATTCAACGTTTACTGTCCGCACCGTTTCTTCAAGCGGCGCAAATACCTATATGGCGATCTGTTCCGGTATATCGTCCCTCAGCGGTCATCTTCACGGCGGTGCAAATGAAGCTGTTATGAAAATGATGAAGGACCTTAAAAGCAAAGTTAAGGACTGGAAGGATGATGACGAAATAACAAACTATCTTGCAAAGGTGTTGGATAAAAAAGCCCATGACAAAACTGGAAAAATATACGGAATGGGGCATGCCGTGTATACACTTTCAGATCCACGGGCGATATTGTTGCGGGAAAAAGCGAAGCAATATGCAGAAATAAAAGGCACCACAGAGGAATTTGCTCTTTTTGAAAAGGTGGCAGAATTGTCACAGCGGCTTTTTATGGAAAGGAAGGGGCAGCCGATCGCACCGAATGTTGATTATTATTCGGGATATGTCTATAAGCTGATGGGTATACCAATGGATATTTTTACTCCGATATTTGCGATGGCGCGGGTAATCGGGTGGTCGGCTCACAGAATTGAGCAAATTGTGCAGGGGAAACTTATACGCCCGGCGTATGTGTCTTCTTTATCAACGGAACTGGAGTATGTGCCCCTGAATGACCGGGAATGAGAGCAGGTTATAGCACAAATGACATTCCTTCCCGGGCCATGTATATATTGGGGCTGCCTGTGCGTAATTCGTTTCTATGCTCCAGGGCGTTTTGGTGAATTTCTTTCAGCTTGAGATCGGAATATGCCGGTTCATGATGGGTCAGGACAAGGTTTTTAACATTCCAGCGAACACCGCAATTGACCGCTACCGTATAACAGGTGTGTCCCCACGAGAATTTCATAAATGATTCATCAAGGGTGTACTGTGAGTCCAGTATCATAAGGTCTGCATCAAGAAAAAAGTCATTGCTGCCCCCAAGTTGCTCGAGGGTTTCACCGGTTATTTCCACGTCAGTGCAAAAGATAAATATCTTGTTATGTTTACGGAATCTGTATGCGAAACTGCCGCCGGGATGCCGTAACGGATAGCAATCAATCGTTATATCATCAAAGGTATATTGTTCACCGGGTTTAATCTGATGAAAATTCTTTGCGGATGCAGTGCTGTGCAAAGATGCCGGGAAAAAGGGGGGAGCCATTTGCTGAATCAGGTGGTCTTCCAGGTCCTCATTGGGAGAGTAAAAATCCAGAGTATAATCAGGGATGTATATCGGTTTAAAAAAGGGAAGCCCCTGTATATGGTCCCAGTGAGTATGAGTAATGAAAATTTTAATTTTTTTATCCACGCTGACAGGTTCGCTGCTCACTAATTCATCCCCGAGGCTTCGTATTCCTGTTCCGCAGTCAAGTATAAACGTACGCCCGCTGCCTGAGGTAACCGATACACAGGTCGTGTT
>JAKQCH010000031.1 GCA_029573825.1 Spirochaetota bacterium
AAGGTATTGTAATAACGTTACCGGATAATGTCCCGCTCTGCCGGAAAAATATATAATAAAGATTTGCGAGGTGAATATATGTCATTACTTAATGCCAGACCGGAAAATTTCAAAAAGACCTTTCCTGATTCAAAGGTCCTCCATGTCAACGGGAAGCATATACTCAAATCCACGATCAAGGAAGGGGCCCACTGGGTAAGCATGGCAGTTAACACGCGTCACAGGATCGCTATCCCCGGCATCGTGAAAGCGTCAATGGAACTGGATGCGCCGGTTTTTTATGAACTTGCCCTCTCTGAAAGCGATATGAAGGGCGGATACACGAGAATGGACCCCTTTGAGTTCATCAGGGTAGTCGTGGAAATCAATGAGGAAATGGGGAACACCGGAGAGAAGGCTACCCCTTTCACCTGTCACCGGGATCATACCACCGTACAGAAACCCACCCGTGCAGCTTTTGATAAAGCTGATGAAGTCATTAAACGGTCAATCGAGGCAGGATACGGCTCCTTTTCAATAGATGTTTCTTTTCTTCCCATGGAGCAGAACATCGCCATAAGCATGCTCCTGTGCGAACAGGTTGTAAAAGCGGGACTCATGTATGAGTCTGAAGTGGGGGAGATAGGGGGAAAGGAAGGAAACTCCTCGGTATCTGAAGCGGTCCTCCTCGTTGAGGCAATGGCGAAAGCCGGCCTCACTCCGGACCTCATTGCAATCAACAACGGAACCACCCACGGAAACGTCCGCGGCAATATTGACCTTGCCCTCACGCGGGCCACGTTCCAGGCATTGAAACCATGGGCCGTCGGCATCGCACAGCACGGGACGACAGGAACACCCATCAAAGAGGTGGGAGAGTTCTACAAGGACGGAATTTTCAAAGCCAATGTGGGAACCAACTGGCAGAATGTTGTGTGGGGCATTGAAGTTGATGACGCAGGTGTCGCTCTTGAAAAAGGCCCATCCTACGAAAAAAACCCCGACCAGGGTATTTCCATTGAACTCTGGAAGAAGATGGAAGAATATGCCATCGAGAACAACATGAAGGGGGGCAATATGAAAAAACTCAACGGCCCCTTTAAAGATGCGATGTATGAAGAATACAAATCAAACAAAAAAATCCGGGAACGTGTTGATGAAGCCGTGTATAATTCAGCGGCGCAGTTT
The DNA here is from genome assembly GCA_029573825.1 of Spirochaetota bacterium. Taxonomy (GTDB): domain Bacteria; phylum Spirochaetota; class UBA4802; order UBA4802; family JAGODF01; genus JAKQCH01. The sequence goes on from JAKQCH010000031.1 coordinate 1,168, forward strand.
TTCAGGGCCCTCCAGGCAGAGAAGAAAGGCGCCGATGTCCGCGACATTCTCGCAAAACTGAAACCGGAAGATTCCGCCGGCAAGAAAATTGCCGATGGACCTGAGAAAGAATACGAATAGATCACAGCCGTTCATAAGTATAATTTTTGCGGGGTGAAGGCGGCACAGTCTTCACCCTGTTTCATTTCTCAACTCTGCCGGAAAACGCCCGAACACGTTCCGCCCTCCGGATTCTTTCCATAACCGGGGGATGTGTATCATAGAACCAGACGTAGAGCGGGTTCGGCGCGAGATGGGCTATGTTTTTCTTCGCGAATTTCACCTTCAGTGAAATAAAAGTCTCAGGACTTCCACGCCGAAGAGCAAATCCATCAGCGCGGCGCTCCATATATCGGGACACGGTGCTGAATACAGGTTTTGCGATGAACAGCATCAGCATGAGGAGAAACATCAACTCCACGATCCTGCCCCGTAAAACCAGTTCTCCCGGAGACCCGCCGAAAACATACCGGGAAAGCAGCGCCATGATTCCCAGGGCTGCAGCGATCCCGGCGGACACCAGAAGAAGGCCGATCAGCACATGCTCCTCCCGGTAATGGCCGAGCTCATGGGCCACGATTGTCATTATCTCATCCCCGGAAAAATCCTGAAGCAGTGTATCATAGAGATATATCTCCCGCGCGCTTCCGAATCCCGTAAAATATGCATTTGCCTTTTTGGAATATCTGCCGGTATGGACCACCCTTACATCCGACACCGGAAGGCCCGTCTGCTCCATAAGTCCCTGTATGCGTCCGCGCAGTTCACTGTTTTCAAGGGAGGTCACTTCATAAAAGAGCGGCGTCACCACACGGGGGAAGAGAACCGTAGCACCGAGGGAAACCACAAAGAACACGACAGGTATGAAAACCATGAAACGTACGCGCCCCCCGAGTACACGCGCACATACAGAGAGCATCACCCACGTGACAAAAAGGGAAATAAGCGACGAAAGGACATACCGGTACAGCCAGAGAGGAAATCCCGCATTGCGGAGACCGAAATTTCCTTCCCTGACAAACCCTGCATAGAAAGCGACAAGGAACTGAAGGAGTTCCAGAAAAACAAGAACAGCAAAAAGGGTAAGCGAATTTCTCAGGTGAACGTTCCGCACCCTCTCCCGGACGCATAAAGGAAGCACATTCCATTCTTTCAGCACAGCAAACGCAAGGAGCGCAAACACCGCCATGCGCAAGACCATAACCGGCACCATGCCGTGAATAAAGTACGACCTGCTCCTGACGATTTCAGCAATACTGAAATACCGCCCTGCCGCGGCGAAGTCGCCGGAATCAATTGACCCCGCGACGCCTGCCGTCATGAGCACCCCCATGGCGCCAATAACCGCTGCGAGGATCAACCTCAGTCTCCGGTCCATCAGCGCCCTTCTCAAAACTTCAGAAGGCTTCGGAACACCGACTCGTTCCCGGAGCGGTCCGCGAAGGTGATCAGGACATGGTGCAGTCCCCTGTCCACAACATACCTCGGCAGGGTCACTTCCGCCCAACCCAGATCAAAGTTGAAATCGAAAGGCATCCGCTCCCCGTCAAAGAAAAACCGCACACTCCGGAGGCTCACTCCGGAAAGGTTATCGTACATCCGGAAACGGAAAATCCGCTTCACGTTCCGGTCTTCCACTATCTCATGAATCGGCGGGAGAGACACCGCCGGGGCCGTCCTGTCACGGATCAGGACGAAATGCCCGTTCCGGTTCGTGAAGGCTTCAAACACATCACGCCCTCTGTCATATTTCGTCACAAGGCCCTGTGGCGATGTCCCGTCAAAGAACCGGTACACCAGAACATTCGGCGCTTCTTCGCGGGAAATTGACTCCGGCCTTTTAATTGAAACTTTCACGTTCCGACGGTACAGGCTGTCAAAGGGATACACGGTATAGACCGTGGAGACATCGGCCTTCCCCACCGTACCGGAAGCGATTATATCATCAAGCCGGGGTACGGTAGTACGGGATTCAACTTTCATCAGCGTATCCTGGAGCAGGGAGCCGGGGTACACCTGTATTCCAAAACGGCGCGAGCTGTCGCTGAGCTGAACATTCCGCGAGCTGCGGGCCATGGTATAGTCCTGCCCTGCGGAAGGGACAGGCGGGGAGCTGTCATGCCGCGGCAGAATTGCAAGGCGCACCTCGGAGGTGTTCCCGGCGTAATCCGACGCAACCACCTTTAACACACGGGGCCCCTCTGTCCCGGCAAAATAACCGTCATGTATCGTGGTCAGGGAACTATACTGGTTTCCGTTTTTCCTGCACAGGTAATAGGTGTACAGGTTCTCCCCGTCAACAGAAAGATTCGAGAGGTCATAGATGAAACGTCCGTATTTCAGGTCCTCCCATTTCAGGCGGTCGAAATTTATCGCGTATACGGACCGGTCATTTTCGAACACCTCAATCCTGTGGACCGCGCAGTGGTTCGCCGATGACACCCGGTCGAAACAGGCAAGCTTGAGGAACACCCGGTCCTGTTTCGACACATAAAAAATATTGTCCATGCGGAAGGAAAGCCCGTCCATCAGGAAATAGCGGCCTCCGGCCTCCCTGATCCCCACGGGAACTTCGCTCACCGTGGTGCCGTCCTTTTCGACACACAGAAAAAGGTGTCTCAGCACCGGCCCTTCGCTGTCTTCAACCTTCAGGAACTGCAGCGGATTCGATACACCTCCGGGGACCCGCAGGGCAAAATGCAGGTGCGGAGGCCCGGACCCCGTCTCACCGCTGTATCCGATGCGTTCCCCCTGCCGGTACCGCGGCGCTGAGTTTTTAAAGTGAAACCCCCCGACATCCTCCTCATGGTACAGCACCTTCACAATTTTCATCAGCGTGTCAATGGGGTACTTCGAGTCATCAAACCCGTCCATGTGGGCATAGTGCGAAAGATATCCTCCGTGATGCAGGAGGACATCATTCCCGTATCCCTTCACCTTTGACGATACCTGCCACAGCCTCCCCTCCGCCGTTGCCAGTATCGGGAATCCAATGCGCCCCTTTGTTTTTATGTCAATACCGGTATGGAGATAAAACCCTCTCTGCTCACCCAGAGTTCCTGAAATACTGCGCTGAAGGTCAACCGGCCACCGCAGGGCGGGGGCCGCGTAGAGCAGCGCGGTCACCGCAAGCAGCCCCGCACCGACGGCACATCCCGCAATAAAATATTTTTTTCTTCCTGTCATTGCTGTCATAATAAGAACCTTTTATCATACCCGGGCATTTATACGCCGCATCCGCACACCATTGCACATACTCCCCGCCACTGCAATAATATTTTTTCCGGATCCGGCACCCCCGCCCCTTAGTTCAAGACTGAAGCTGCGGCACGGCGGGTAATTGATTTGACACAAAAGCCTCAACCCGGTATATAATAATCCCACCGGCACAATAACCACAGGGAGGTAGAGAAGATGAAAACCCGAATACTTTATTATATAATCGCCTGGTTCACGGCATGGGGCACCTTGTCCTCCTGCTCGGACAACCGGGGCTCTACGGCGCCCGGCACCATGCAGTATCCCGAAGCATCCCCTTACATCGGGAAACATATTCCCGACATGACCCTGGACGTATTTCACAGGAATGAAATCCGGGAGCTGCGTCTTTCACAATACCGGGGGAAGTGGCTCATACTTTTTTTCTATCCCGGCGACTTCACCTTCGTCTGCCCCACGGAGCTGAAGGAAATGTCGGAATATTATCCGAAATTCCAGGAGGCCGGCGCTGAGATCATCAGCATCAGCACGGATTCAGTCCATGTCCACCGCGCGTGGCACACACACCACGAGGACATAAAAAAAGTCACCTACCCCATGGCCTCCGACCGTTCGGGCAGGCTTTCCCGCGCCCTGGGGGCCTATGTCCCGGATAAGGGAACAGCGGTACGGGCCAGCTTCGTTGTTGACCCTGATGGAAAAATTATCGCCTATGAAGTAACCGACGACAGCATCGGCCGCAGCGCCTCGGAACTCTTCCGGAAGTTCGAAGCGGCAAAGGCGGTTCGTGACGGCGACGGGGGCTTCTGCCCGGCGAACTGGCACGCGGGAGATGAAATGGTGACCCCGAAATAAATGTACCGCGTCACCATCAGGTTCTACGAGGAGCTGAATGACTTCCTGCCTCAGCAGGACAGGAAACGGGATATCGAAGTTTCCTTCAGCGGCGCGCGGTCGATAAAGGACTTCATAGAGTCATTGGGCGTACCCCATGTGGAGGTGGACCTGATCCTGGTACACGGCGCATCCGTCGATTTCAACTATCTCGTCAGGGACGGGGACCGCATCAGCGTATACCCTGTATTTGAACTGCTCCCCATCGGAGGCATCACCCGTCTCCGCCCCGGGCCCCTGCGCCGGACACGCTTTGTCCTTGATGTCCACCTGCGCAAACTCGCCCGCAGGCTGCGGCTTCTGGGGTTCGATACCGACTACGGGGAAAACCGTGACGACCCGGAGCTCGCTGAAATATCGGCACGGGAAAACAGGATTCTCCTCACCAGGGACCGAGGCCTTCTGAAAAGGAAAATAGTCACCCGCGGACTCATCATACGGAACACCGATCCGGAAGAACAGGTCATTGAGGTCCTTCAGCGCCTGCATCTCCGGGACAGTATAAAGCCGTTTACCAGGTGCATCGCCTGCAACGGTGAAATTGCTGCCGTTGACATGGGCTCGGAAACATTTACTTCACTTCGGGACAGCATTCCTCCCGGCGTCCTCGCGTGGTGCCGGGAATATTATGTCTGCACGTCATGCGGAAAAGTGTACTGGAAGGGGAGACACTACGACCGGATGTGCGCAATGGTTGAGGCGTTCCGGAAAGGGGAGACACCGCCATTCTGAGGGGAACTAAGGGTGCGTTAAAGAAACATTTGTTATCTCAGGATTTCCTTCAGCTATTCTGTTATCTGCGATGGTTTTATAGAATTTTATATGGGAGCATTCTCCCATACCAATATATTGCATAGAATCAATAAGTGCATCCAACCTTTATTCTATTTTTTTCCTGTATACATTAGCCATATAATGCATTGCGTTTGTAAATCTATCCGGTGCTTCCTCAAAAGTGATAACTGATCCATTGACTTCATTTTGAAGTTCCTTAACTGGATTGTAATACGGTTCAACTGGTATATCTGTGGATTCCGTTCTACCATTGAAATTTCCATGAAAATGTATAACGCCACTTGGTGAAGGTGAGTTTGATTCTAAATCAGATACCATAACAATAGGATCAAGGTCTGTTTCATAAAATTCATTGTTTTTATCAACTCTTACCGTTGTCAGAAATATATAATTCCTTTCATCACCAACACAACCTGAAACAGCAGCAACAACCGAAGTACTCTTTTTAAGAACCTCGGGGTGGATCAAATGTTTGTTAATAAAACTATCGGGAACATCACATACTCTATATATTCTTACGCCATTTCCTTCAATATCATCGTGGATTTTTTTTATAACGTCATCTGGTATTGTACATATTTTATTCTTTTGTGACATATATTTACACCTGATAATATATTAATTGGTAACTACAATAATAACAAATAAAATAAAATTGAGACATTTTTAAGGTAAAATATTTTTGGGACTCTTAATAAAGTATTTGTTATTATGCCGTCTCTATCGGCAGCTTCGGGCTTTTTACTCAAACACCCTGCATATAGCACACAACAATGGAGTTTGTTGCAAAAGTAAATTTTGATAATATAATAAAATTCAATTTTCAATTACAAGAGATTTTAACAATTTCTAAAAATAAAAATTTAATAAAATCGACTTTTGCGACAGATTCAGTGGGTTACTGTGACGTTTGCCCTCAAACGGCAGCAGCCTTGCTTAGGCTTAAGGACACATTAACTTCTCAACTTTCCACATGAAAAAATCCTTGAAAGAATGAAAACAGCTTTAACAATTATTGACCAGTGACGATGTTGTGGGATCAGCCTGTTTTGAACTTATCGTGAAAGACCACAGACACGTGCGCGGAAGCAATATATCTCAATATTGTATAATTCATTAACAGGAATACTTAAAAATGGATCATAAACAAGCTTTAATAATTTTAGAATTATCAGATGAAAAATCAATAGAAGATATAAAAAATAATTATAGAAAACTTGTTTTTAAATATCATCCTGATAGATGTCAAGATGCTACAAAAGAAAAAATAACTGATCTAAATGATAAGTGTCAATTTTCACGATACTGACCCCCTCGTAACCGCAATAGTGACCCCTTGAAAATCGGTATACTGACCCCTCAAAACTATTGAAATGACCTCTTGCAAGGGAGGTTGTTCATGGATAAGAGGGAGTTGCATATGTACA
>JAKQCH010000047.1 GCA_029573825.1 Spirochaetota bacterium
CGGAGAAATCTCGGCGATGAGAGTTTCGAATATCTGCTCCGCAGATTTTCTTCGCCCGGGGAATATCGTCATCTGCTCTTTGCAGCGGGATGGTTTCCCCTTTCAACAGCGCTGAAGGGACTCCCCCGTTCACGGGTCAAACCTGTACTGGAGAACCTTCCCCGTCCCGCGCGTTATCTCATTGAAGATGTTTTGAAGGGTATTGTGAATCCGGATATCATCCATGACGACATGCAAATTCACAGCGCACGGCGCCTATGTGTCAATGCAATCATCATGCTTTCAGAAGACGGAATAATCAGGCTTTTGGAATAAAACAATCGGTACTGTCATTTACCCAGAAGAATGTCAACCAGCTCCTTGTCCAGGGCGTAATCTACCAGATCGACAATATCCTTATTGCTGGTTTCTTCCGCAAGCTGCCGGAGTGACTTACCACGAATCCTGTAGTTCCGGGAAAAACTTTCCCGTGATGCCATAACCACCGAATTGACCTTCACCGGATCACCGCTTTGAATTGCCCGCGCAAGATCACCATTAGAAGGCGAACATCGAAGGGGAAACAAAAAATATACTGCGAAATATCCGGCGCTACCGAGCAGCAGTATTATGACAAACGCTTTCAGTATACGGAAACCCCTACTTGTTTTCCTTTTCTTTTGTGGCCGATTCCCGTTTTTCATAGTTCTTAAAAACATATCCAATTACATTGTCAATTGCTTTTAAACATATCGCATAAAAAACTGATGTCTTCCAGTCCTATTTATTATTTGACAGGTGATTCACGTATGATAGCACTGTAACTGAAAAGAATAAAACACCAGAAAAAGGACAATTGCCATATATGATAGTAAAATCAATCCAGGACATCATTCCCGTTCCCGTTGAAGCAGATGGTGCCGTACATGCGATGAAACGGATTCTTATCGGCTCCGGTGACGGCGCCCTCCTTTTTTCCATGAGGATGTTTGATATCGCGCCGGGAGGGTGTTCTCCGCGTCACCGTCATAATTTTGAACATGAAATTTATGTTGTCGGCGGTTCGGGGACTCTTTCATCAGCCGGAGAAGAATATTTGCTACATCCCGGAACATCAGTGTTTATCGCCCCCGACGAAGAACACCAGCTGCGGAATAGCGGAACAGATACCCTGCGCTTCCTCTGCATCGTCCCCCGTGAATATGAATAACCAATGGATGAATGTATGGACAACTGCACCGCAATACTGACACATGCGGAAATTGATACTGTACTCTGCGGGACCCCCCGGGAAATCGGGCACAATTACTCGATTGTAGATTTTACCGCAACTGATGCGATGAAAGCCGACTCCATGGGACTTGTTCATGGCGGCTTTATTTTCGGACTTGCAGATTATGCCGCCATGATAGCGGTCAATCACCCCCATGTCGTCCTCGCATCGGCTGAAGTAACATTCCAGAAACCCGCAGCCGTTGGAGACAAACTCGTTGCCAGGGCCGTAATTGCTGCGACAAAAGGGAAAAAACGCGATGTCACCGTGGAAATTACAAGAAACGGGGAAATCGTCTTCAAGGGGACCTTCTTCTGCGCAGTGCCGGACAAA
>JAKQCH010000071.1 GCA_029573825.1 Spirochaetota bacterium
ACAGCGCTGCGTGGAACATCACCCTGGCGCCGAACATCAACCCGGGGAGGTACTCCGCCATCGTCTCCCACCAGGACCTGAACAGCGGGAAGACCCTCAACGCGAACTACAGCTTCTCCGTGAAGGCGGCTTCCGGCGGAGCGGCGGCTCAGGGCGGTTATTCGGTTGATGATTTTATCGCGTCAGTTCAGCGGAAGGATTTCAACAGACTGCATGGGTACTTCTACAGCGGCACACAATATGAACCGAAACATGGAATTACTAACTTCCAGGGATTCAGAAAATTTATCCATGATATCCATGATTCTGGAGAAAAGATTATTCCCAGGAAAAAAAAACCGAACACGGTATGGTTTTCAACGCTCTATGAATTCCAGTTTATCATGGTTGGGGGTTCTCCAAAAGTCTCAAAAATCAGAACAATCTCGTGCGAAGAAACGCCGGGTGGTTGTGGGGGGGTATAAATCGTACAGTATCTCGGAAAAGCGTTTTTCGTTCAGCCTTTATCAGCAAAAATTGCGTCAGGTACGAAATGATTTCCGCAACTGACGCTTGAAGTTATGTAAATCAATGAAACAAAGAGGAAATACCATGAATAACCGAACCGTAAAATACCTCACCCTCACCATCGCGGTCATGGGGATGATGGCGATACCTTCACTCTCCGAGGCGCGGAAGTGGAGCGTCAACTTCAACACGAAGAACGTGAATCCGCGGATCATGCAGAAGTTTATCACCCGCTCCGGAAACGCTTCACAGGCGCGCTCCGACGGCACGAACTTCCAGCACAACGACAAGATCCACTTCTACTACAAGGTGGGCCCGCTCGCGTCCATCAGCGGGAAGGGCGCACCATTCAGGACGAGGCTGATGATCAAGCAGGGCTCCCGGACACTGAAAGACTTCGGCTGGCAGTCCGCCAACGCGGCGAACGCGAGCCAGATGAGTAAGAACCTCACCCTCACCTGGTACCACAGCGCTGCGTGGAACATCACCCTGGCGCCGAACATCAACCCGGGGAGGTACTCCGCCATCGTCTCCCACCAGGACCTGAACAGCGGGAAGACCCTCAACGCGAACTACAGCTTCTCCGTGAAAGCGGCTTCCGGCGGGGCGTCCCAGGGGAGCGGAGGCTATTCCATCGACGATTTCATCGCCTCGGCGCACCGGCGGGACGTGAACAGGTGCATTTCTTATATAGAAAACAACTTCGATTTCCAGGGCGGCCCTTCCCGAAATGACGTCATCCGGGACCTCAGGAGCTACATCACCACGTCCCGGAACCTGAAATTCCAGAGGTCTCAAAAATCAGTAATTATCTGTGATAAAAACATGACCCTGGACTTCGGGCCCAGCGGCAAGATTTCCGGTGGCGGGGTAATTTTCTGCCCTCCCGGCAGTTACTGAAATTGCAGCAAGCACCGGGCGCCGCGGTACCCACGGCGTCCCGGTGACGGGGGACAGGATAGTAAATTTTAACGGCCCCTTTTCAGGGGATTTTTTATACGAATGAAGGGGACGGACAGAGAAATTCTTCTCTCAGCGGAGGCGCTCTTTCCGGATAGTGTGCTCTATGAGATGAAAGAAAGTCCGGATATGTACAGGATTATTTAAGTATTGTTCCCGCAGTAATATATTGAATGTAGCATTACAATTACAGCCTGAATGGATGATCCGTTTTTTTATTGCTTTTATTAATCTGAATAGCATACATGCTCATTAATAATATTATTATAGCAACCATTTTTACAACCAATGAGGAAACATGAAACAGGGACTTCTCATTATTGATATGCAGAATGATTATTTCCCAGGGGGCAACATGGAACTGATCGCAATTGATGAAGCCGCCGCGAACTGCATAAAACTGCTGGAATATTTCCGTACAGAAACTTTTCCCGTGTATCATGTGCAGCATATTTCGACACGGGCCGGGGCAACCTTTTTCATTCCCGACACTCAGGGGTGTGAAATACATCGCAGCGTCATCCCCCTGCCCCATGAACCGGTCATTGTAAAACATTATCCGAACTCGTTCCACGATACCGGGCTGCATGAAAAGCTTCAGTCTGAAAAGATACAAGAACTGGTTATATGCGGCGCAATGAGTCACCTTTGTATCGATACGACGGTACGTGCCGCATTTGACCTGGGATATGCATGCACAGTCATATCAGATGCCTGCGAGACAAAGGACCTGATATTTGAAAATAAAGTAATAAAAGCGGAAAGTGTACATACCGCATTTATGGCGGCTCTCAGCGCGCCTTTCGCGCAGGTGATCCGGACACAGTCATATCTCGAATCGCAGAAAAAATTATAAACATTTTTACAACAACGGATACTCAGGTATCCGCATGGAAATGATAGGAAAAATAACTATCCATGAAGATGTAAACAATAAATATATGGGTTCTGCCATTTAAATATACAGTTTAGCGAAATATCATCTTCTGGGCACTACCAAAAACCATGTAATTCAGATCCTGATTGCATCGAGCCAGCATTAATTACTATAATTTCAAGCCCACTTAGAATTCAGTTTTTTAGAAGTGCCCTTATAATTCTCAGCGAAGAAACATTCATGGAAGAAAGGTTCGGAACAGAGTATATAGATTACAAAAATAAAGTGAGACGATATTTTTAGACTATTCCTATCATAAAGCATATTTAAGGATACTACCATGATTGGCAGCACAAAAAAAACCTCCGCAATAGGGCGGGTTCCGTTTCTGACAGGGGTCGTGTTCGGCATTCTGCTGACCCTGGTTACAGGTTTTTTCATCTTTCTGATACTGGACTTCGGAAAAGGAATGGGCCCCCAGGTATATACCGATAACGAAGTCCGCACCAGAGTGGAAGGTTTCTTCGGCGTAAAGATTCCCCCTGTTGCGGGAAAGCTTTATTACCGTGAGGAGGGATTCCAGGACTCGCAGTGTTATATCGCCCTGAGCCTTCCCCCTGAAGATGCATGGAAACTGATTCGGACCTACACAGGAAAGGAACAGTCCGACTTCAAAGCCCTGCGGCATGATACAAACACAGGGTATGACCTGAATGAGCCCGGCACATGGAGTCTCGGTTCCCTCAAGTCTCCAGTAGTAAACGAGATAGTGAAAAACAATACATGCAGGATTGTAATTTATGACAAGGATACCCGGCGTTTACTGGTGTATTTTTCATCATGGTAGGAAATTCCTGCATTACCAATGCAAACCGTCCCCCATCGTTTGTTCAGATACAGAACAAATGCTGATGCATACTGCCGAACCTTTACACAGTAACAAAAATTTCGGCCCTTTCCAGTGAATTATTTTGCATGGATGAAGGAGACGGGCACAGGAATTCCACACCCTGAGGAGGGGTGTACAACAAAACAATAGTCCGGACTACAGCTTCCGGAGATTGATTACAGGAATATTTGCAGATAAAAAATCATTTTCATTTCCTGTTACAGGGGTCATGTTATTCGTGTAGGTAATCGCCGCTATTAAACCGTCAATTGAAGACATAAATGCCTCCCTCCTTTTCCGTCTTGTCCTGCATTTCGCCTCAGTTCTCTGCCACAGTTAAATCAATGGCAAGAATTCTGGCTGAATATTCTTCGAAAAGCGTATTCAGCCAGATGGTCAGTTTTTCTTTTTTCCCTGAAAGGAACAGCGCCTTCACGCTGCTCATGGAGAAAACAGGGCTTTCCTTCCATGACGCCACGATGCTTCTCTGGAACACCTACCATCCATGGAAGGTGTGGGTCCCCTTCGGGGCCGCCGCTGTCGTTGCGGCGTTTCTCATGCTCCTGTTCGGATATTATGTGCGGAATTACCGATGGACGGACGCTGATGCGTGAGGCTGCTACCTGGAAGTATCAGATCCATCCTGCGAAATTACAATCCGAAACCCGCCGAACTTATACCAGAAGAAGGAAGCTTCAGCCCTCCTGATAGTGGAACGCACTCTAACACCCATATCATCAGCGGTACCTCCACGAATAACACGGAAAAATCCCCAGGAGGGGCCCCGGGGATCCATTTCAGGACTTTCCTGATAATACGCTGCATTATAGAAGTCCATACACCACTCCCATACATTTCCACTCATATCATACAGCCCATACGCATTCGGATGCTTCTTACCTACCGGGTGTATAATACCACCTGAATTCCCCTGATACCAGCAGTAGTTTCCGTCTATTTTTTCTCCCCAGTAATACAACGTTGATGTCCCGGCACGGGCCGCATATTCCCATTCCGCTTCATAAGGCAAGCGGACCTGTACACCATGGTTTTTGCTGAATTTATCACAAAACTCTTTTGCTTCATTCCAGCTTACCTGAGTTATCGGCTTTTTATTATCTCCTGTGGAATCGCCCGAATCCCCGCCCATTATTTTTCGGTACTGCTCCCGTGTTACCTCGTATTTACCCATCCAGAACCCTTTCACTGTCACTTTGTGCTGCGGGCACTCATTAAGACATTCCTCCCGGTCAGCCGAGCCCATCATAAAACTTCCATCGGGAATGTACATAAATTCAATACCGCCAACCGTTTTTACATCTCCAACCCGATACTGTCGTGCAGGTGTTTTAATATCACCTTCCACTCCCGCATAATATTTATAGACCGGCATTCCCTTCCGGACAGACGCGAGGTACTTCAGATGCCTTCCCTCAAGGCGGCACTTCACTACTGTCTGCATTGGAAATGTTGCACGCATGACTGCAGCTTTCCCGTCTATTCGGGTATAGAGCCTGCTGCCCATTGGGATGTTTCCAATTGCGCGGTCGGATTGCACCACTATTTCACTGCTATTTCTGTTGATACTATAAACCCTGCCGGCCAGCGGGCCTTCACGAAAGGATATTGCTCCAGAAACAGCACCGCCAGGAGCAGATAAAGCTTTATCATTTCCAGCATTCCCCGCAGCAGTATTCCGCTCTGGCGTACTGCCGCAGTACGATATTGACAGAATTATTATCAACAGCACACTGAACTGCATATTACGAAATGAATGTAATGTCATAACTCCCTCATTGTTAATCTTTTTTCATTCAAAAACATTATTGGATTATGTTCACATCATCATAGGAATTCCATTGAAAGCTCATGCAAATTTGAACCCCCAGCCTGATCAAGTCCGATTGCTATGCAGAACCGGCCTCCATCGGCATGAAACTGTATTTCATGGAAACCGGCACTATTTTTCTTCTCGACTTTATTACTGAGGATTACACCACTTACCGCAGACAAATAACAACACTGCCGGAGAACATAGTACAAAAATCAGGTAGAGGTTCCATTGTTTTCTTATACTATATTGTTTCGGAGTTATCTCGATCCCCTCCACCTTCATTCTGCAGGAAGTACCACCCGTATACCGGCGCTCATTTCAGAATATCCTGCAGTCATACTCATCCTTGAGGAACTGGTCAAGCGATCTTCACTGAGAAACCTGTTGCCGCCGCGTACAACCTTTTGATTATCACCAGTGGCCGGTCCACGGGGATTGACCTGTTCATTTTCAGTGTAATAATCTTTACTATACCAGTCCCAGCAAATTTCCGGCACGTTACTGATCATGTCATAAAGTCCCCAGGCGTTCGGCAACCTTGATCCCACCGGGGCGCAGTAATCATAATTGTTTGAATCACCAATTGTTTTTATCGCATAACGTTCGTCAAACTCATTACCCCAGTAATAGCGCGTTGTCGTACCCGCCCGGCAGGCATACTCCCACTCAGCCTCTGTGGGAAGACGAAACCCCTTCAATGACTGGTTCCACCGCACATGCCACTGATACCCTTCATCGTAATTGTCGTTCCTCGGTGCACGGAGACGTTCAATAATATATACCGGCCGCAACCCTGCCCGCTCGCTTGCCCTGTTGCAGAAGGTCACCGACTCGTGCCAGTCAGCATGTTCAACAGGCATTACTGGGCTTTCTTCGCCCGTAACCGTCCGATACCCCATGATTGCGGCAAACTGCTTTTCCGTAACTTCATACTTGCTGATCCAGAAGGGGGAAAGCGTCACCTTGTGCCGGGGATATTCATCTTCATTGCCTTCATCCGTTTCCGCCCCCATGAAGAAACTTCCCCCGGGAATATACACCATGGTAATTCCCACAACGGTTTTCTCAGTGCCGGCTTTCAGCGCTGCTTCGGCTTTACCGGGGCCTTTCCCCGGTTCCCCGTCATAGGCGAACACCGGCATACCTTTTTTGATTCTGCCAATTTCGGGGCGATATTTTTTCTCAAGGGAACATTTTACCACAGTCTGCATGGGAAACACCGCTTTCATCACAACAACCCGTTCGCCGAGTTTCAGGTACATTTTGCTGCCCATACGCACTGCCTTCGTGTCCTTCGAGAGGGACACCACCACTTCCCCCCTGGCAGGGGATACCGTATAAACTTTACCGATACGGCCTCCGTCAGAATACAGTACAGAACTGATCAGAACAATCACTGCAACCATTGCTGCACGTTGCAGCGGTTTCGTGTTTCCCGTCATACGCCCCCCATTACGTGATAGTATCTATCGAAGCTTTCTGAAAATATCAGCAAAATTCTCAGCCACTGCTTTATCAGTAAACGTATAAAAACCCATTTCATTGAATACTCCCCATGGTGTTCGCAAACACTTGCCGCCACTCTTACACCATACCGTTACAAGAAATCCGTTGTTGCGGGTCGTGACATCAATATTCCCGATCTCATTAAATGGCATTTCCCGCATCCTGCCATCAGCATATTCATTGTACAGCATACCGTCCCTGATGAACAGTTTCCCATATCGGATTTCATGCAGGTGGTCATTGATTATGGCGTTTAAACGTCCCAGGGTAGATTCCCTTTCAGCTTCACCGCCAAT
>JAKQCH010000079.1 GCA_029573825.1 Spirochaetota bacterium
CCGCTACTTTTCTGTTGTTAAAGTGAATTTGAATAACATCGCTGGTGGAAATGAGGGCGTCATATCGTGCCACATACAGCATGCTCTTCCCGGCCCCGGGACGGACAATTCTGGGAGATAGACTGCACTGATATAAAAGGATGAGGGATGGCAGTATGAGGAAATATCTTTTCATGGCGTGATTACCTCCCCTGGCGGTGCAATGGCTGATTGATGAAAGACACTTTTCTGACATATCATTTCATCGGGGTGTGTTTCGGGCGGACCATAGGTCTTTGTATCTGACCTGATCTGTGATTTTAAATTATATAAAAATTCCTATGATGTCAAGCATGAAGTATCATCTGTAAAATATTTATGGTGATGTAAAGAAGAACAATAGCGGACTGAACTGGTATTTTCAGCGTAAACATTATGCCGGCGTGCGCTATAAATATTATATACTTTCTATTGACAGATCGCTGTAATTTTACTACAGCTGTCCGGTACTCAACGAAAAGGAGAAACAATTCATGGACAATTATTTCAAAATCAATCCCGATCAGAAGGGTTTTTTTAACGAATACGGCGGGATGTTCGTACCGCCGGAACTTGAAGTTGAAATGGAAAAAATTACTGACGCATATTATTCAATCAGCAAGTCCCACGAATTTATTTCAGAGCTCCGTGATATCCGGAAGCACTTTCAGGGACGACCCACACCGGTGTATTTCTGCAAGCGACTTTCCAATGAACTGGGGGGACGCATTTATCTGAAGCGCGAAGACCTGAACCATACCGGAGCCCACAAGCTGAACCACTGTATGGGGGAAGCGCTTCTGGCGAAATATCTGGGGAAAAAGAAACTTATTGCCGAGACCGGCGCCGGGCAGCATGGCGTGGCCCTTGCCACTGCGGCAGCGTATTTCGGCCTCGAATGCGAAATTCACATGGGAGAGGTCGATATCGTCAAGGAACATCCCAATGTGGTGCGGATGAAAATTCTTGGAGCGAAGGTTGTTCCCGCCACACACGGCCTCAAGACACTGAAGGAGGCCGTTGATTCAGCGTTCCAGGCTTATCTCCAGGACCCTGTCACCACAATCTACTGCATAGGCTCCGTGGTGGGGCCGCATCCGTTTCCAATGATGGTGCGGGATTTTCAGCGGGTAGTGGGCATTGAAGCGAAGGAGCAGTTTCAGGAAATGACCGGAGAGCTGCCGGACAATGTGGTTGCCTGCGTGGGAGGAGGCAGCAATGCCATGGGTATTTTTACCGCATTCCTCGGAGACAGTGAGTGCCGCCTGATTGGTGTAGAGCCGGCAGGACGTTCATTTAAACCGGGAGATCATGCTGCCACGATCACCTACGGGAAGCCCGGCATTATACACGGATTCAGGTGTTATCTTTTACAGGATGATAAAGGTGAACCGGCACCGGTGTACTCCATTGCCAGCGGCCTTGATTATCCGGGAGTCGGTCCGGAGCACAGCATGCTGAAGGACTCAGGGCGCGTGGAGTACACCTCCGCCACGGACAGGGAATGTCTGGATGCGTTTTTTGAGCTGAGCAAAAAGGAGGGGATTATCCCCGCACTGGAAAGCGCACATGCTCTGGCCCACGCCATGAAGCTCGCGAAGGAGAACTCGCGGCAGTCAATTCTGGTAAACATGAGCGGCCGCGGCGACAAGGATATAGATTTTGTCATGGAGCACTACGGAAAGGACTACGGCATCGATACTGACTAGTAGCAACGGTATCGCAGGCATAAGCGAATATAGCTCCCGGAACAGGTTCTTTCCTGATTCCGGGGGTTGATATCGCCCCGCTAAAATATTTTAAAGATATTACCCTGCAGGATTTATCCTCAGTATCCAAGCTCCTGAATTCTGTTCCTGGCACGCTGCTCCCAGTCCCTGATGTTAATGTTGCGGTAGATGTCCGCCGCGCTCCGGTAATACTGCACTGCCTGTTCCCGCTGTCCCTGGACATCGTAGGTGTAGGCGATATTGTAGAGGGCATTTGCATAGCTCTGGGAGTTCTGTACCTGAAGCCTTTCCAAAAGGGATTTCGAACTGAAAAAATACTGCAGCGCCTGCCGGTTGTTGTTCTGCCGCTGAAACACGAGTCCCATGTTCATTAAAAGGTTTCCGAAGTTCAACGTGTTCTGAAGGTTCAGCGTCTCGAAAATATTTTTACACCTGTTGTAGTACCGCATTGCGTCATCAAGGCGGTTGAGCCGTTCATGGACAATACCCACATTCATAATAAGATTTGCATACGCCGCGGTGTCCTGCATCCGGAGGTTCACCATGGTGCGTTCGGCGCTGGTGTAGTAGCGGAGGGCTTCATCATAGTTCTGTTTCTCGTAATAAATGAGCCCTATCCCCCAGAGCGCGTTCGCGTATGCTGTGGTATTCTGCAGCTGAAGGCCGTCCAGGATTGACCGTGACTTGAAGTAATAACTGAGGGCATCGTCATGGCGGTACATGGTGTGATACAGTGAGCCGAAGTTTGTCATGAGGTCAGCGAAGCTTGTGGTGTTCTGGAGCCCAAGAATTTCATAAATAGATTGTGATTCATTGTAGTACCGGAGTGATTCGGCTGTCTGCCGTTTTCCGTAATAAATGAGTCCCAGTCCCCAGGAGGCACTTGCGTAGCCGAAAGAGTTGCGCATGCCAAGTGAGTCGAAAATATCACGCGCCTTGCTGTAATAATCACGGGCACGGTCAAGTTCACCCTTGCTCCAGTATATTGTTCCGATATCGATAATCACATTGGCATACTTTTCGCTCTGTTCTCCGGGATGGTTCCGGAATACCCGCTCCGCCCGGTTGAGGAAATCAATACTTTCATCAAAGCGGTTGAACACCGACCCGGAAATATATCCCGCCTGCTCAAGGGCGTCGCCGTAATTCGGGTCGTACTCAATGGCTTTTTTGTAATATCCCAACGCTTTCGAAGGATTATTATACCTGATCTGCAGTCCTTTGGAGTACAATTCGTATGCAGAAAAAGACACCTCAGGTTTGTTGTGTATCGCGTTTTTATCCTCCTCGGTGATAACGACCGGCCTGACGTCCTTCAGCTCGATTTTCTGCGCTTCGGAAAGCAGCGTGATGACAATGCGGTCCTGAAGCTGGAATATTTTATCAAGAGTGCCGTCAAGTTTCGCGGTTTTCATGAGCTCTCCAGACTTCACGTCAATGAGCTTTGCCACAACCCGCACATTGTTGTTGATAACGGCAAAACTCCCGGTGAAGATGACATTTGCTCCCACCATGCTCCCCGCCTTCACCGCCGCCTGCTCGTCAACCATGCCGGACATGCTGAATTCAATTTCCTTTACCGTTTTCCTGCGGTCCTTTTCGCTGATGACCCGGACATTCTTTACCATCATGAGGTCGCTTATCACACTGTCAGCCATACCTGCGGAAAGCCATTCGTAACGGTTATCACCGGTGTTGGAAAAGGGGTGCACGAGGACTATCATGTCCCTGTCCCGTACCGCATGAAGGGGCAGTGCAATAGCGATAATGAACAGGAAGGAAATTATTCGTTTCATGTATTTCTCCGAAAGTTATGAAGTAAGGTTCTGCAGGTATCCGCTAAGCTGTATATCTTCCGGATGCAGGACACCATGCATTTTCAAATGATAGAAGTTGCCGGAAGAAAAGTCAACATTAATGTGCGTGAATTCAATGTCAGAATGCTGCCTTATTATCATAACCGGGACACCTCTACTCAGCATCGGCGTGAAAACAGTTGACCGGTGAATGTGGAGTGTGCATACTGCGACGCATGATGATGTGTAAAACAGACCAGTACCAGGCATCATAATTTTCGGGAGGAATACATGGTAAAACACATTGTGCTGTGGAAGCTGAAAGATCATGCACATGGAAAATCAAAGCGGGAAAACGCGGATGCCATAAAGGCAATGATTGAAAATCTCAACGGAAAAATACCGGGGTTGATAAAACTTGAAGTGGGATTTGATTTCAGTTGTTCCGATGGTTCTGCGGACATAGTGCTGTATTCCGAATTTGAAGACAGAAAGGCCCTTGAAGGGTATCAGAAACACCCGCTCCATGAGGAAGTGAAGCCCTATGTTCTTGAAGCAAGAATCGAACGCCGTGTTGTTGATTACGAGTTGTAAATAATTACAACATAATAGCACTGGAGGAAATAATTTCATGAAACATTTCTCTATAATAATTGGCGCGGTATGTATTGTCATTTCCAGTTTTGCCTGCTGCCGGAATGTTGAAACCGGTACCACTCCCCGGCAGTACCAGCTCAGGATGGCTGCAGGAATGTATACCATGCATCTCTATCAGGGAGCAGAACAATACATTGAAGTAGTGCCCAAAAACGGTATATATAAGGTTTCCATACCATCGATGAACGGGGGCTATTCCCAGTGTCTCGGGATTAAATACAATGTCCATAATCCCAATGAGTACAAGGTCCTGATGATAAAGAAGGGTGGTGCGGTACATCGGGAGTATTCAATCAGGGAAATTGAAGCAGTTCCCGAGCGTGGAGGTGTTCGTGATCTTCCACTGTAAACTACCCTGGCGGGGGAAAGCGTTTCCCCGCCGGATCACGTCGCATGGGAATGGGAGAAAATACCTCATTCCCGCAAATATTACGGTGTTATTGCAAAACTGTGAATGTTACAGTTCATCTTCTGAGAGTACAATAAAATAATCATCAGGTGATGGGTGAATAACTGTATCCTTCGCTGTGTTGATCACGACGCCGAAATTCCGGTCAACATCATCAGCAAGGCTCCCATATCTGTATCCAATGAGGATCTCCCCTCTCTGCTGGGCGAGCAGTATGAAATCGGCAATTGTCGCCTTCGCCGGCAGTGTGTCAAGATACAGACTTATCGGTTTCAGGTAAATTTCCGAGCCCTCCTCTTTAAAGAGGTCTTCGTACACTTTAATAATCGGCGGGTTTTCTGAAACCTGCGCGAGTATCTTGGAGACCATCTGGCCGGAAATAATTGAATCATTGACTCCGGTTCGTGCGATGAGTTCGAGATTTGATGAATTCATCACCTCTGTGATAATCTTGGTTGCAACTTTATTTCCGGTTTTCCTTTCATAATCCCTGAAAAGCTGGCGGATAAGAAGAAGTGTTGTTATCGTTGTGGAATCAAGTTTCTCGGTATCATCTTCAGCTTTGTTCAGGATGATTACGTTATCGTACGTTTCCGGTTTTACTTTTCCGAGGTCCTCCATGTTCAGGGGATCATATTTAAATAACTCAAGCTCTATCCGGGGATGCCGGGCCCTCAAATTGTTAATTTCAGCCAGTTCCTCGTCTGTCCCGTTATTCAGGACGAGATGTATGACAGACCCTTCAAGGATGTAATCGGTATATTCCTCAACAATGATTCGCGCTTTGGCATTCCAGCCTATTATCAGCTCCCGCTCTTTTCTTTTTTCAAGTTTCCTTGAACTGAGGGGGAGCGTTACGGGAGTATATTGTTTTTTCTTTTCAAGTTTAATGGACGAATCATCTTCCGCAATCATTACGATTTTATCACCCACGGACATTATGTAGTCGGGGCCGGGATTCAGGAGCAGGCGGCCTTCGGAGGATTGTATACCCAGCGGTATTCCGTCTTTCAGATAAAAGGGGAGTTCCCCGAATGGCATATCCCTCCAGTCCGAACCGTAGAAGTATATCTCAGAACCATCAAACCCGATCAGGGAATCATAAACAACGCCAAGGCCCGTAGTCCGCGAAGACTGTACAATGATCTTCGCTATCATGGATTCTGTTTCAACCATGGTAATATGTTCAGGATCAAGGCCCACCATGACTTCTCTTCTTGTTGTGTCAAAAACCTCTGCGATGATGTCCGGAGGAGTGGGATCAAACTTCGAGGCTGCGACAACTGCGAGAATTGTCTTCAGCACTTTTGCGTCTGATACCACTTTTTCTTCATCCGTTGCAGATTCACTGCACATTGGGAGAATGACCACCGCCTTCGCCTCATTTACCGATACACGCCGTAATGACTCAAGAGAACTGATCATCCCGTTTCTTGTTATGATCTTTGTTGTTTTTCTCTGGGGGATACGCTCGAGGAGAATATCATCCATTTCGTCCTTTTCCATTTCCGAGAGCACCACAATTGAACCACGGGAGCTTTCATTGGCGATGATGAGTTCCTTAATTATTTCAAACACCATTTCGCCCCAGCCCAGGATAATGATGTGGTCTTTTTCAAGCACGACACTGCGGCCTTTTTTGAGAGCAGTCATTTTGTTATCAAGTTCCGTGGTGATAAACGCAACAACGGCGGAGAAAAAAACCAACCCCAGAAGAACTGTCAGTATGCCGACGATTTTCATTGGAATTGTGTTGGCCGTATCTTCCGCAACAGCGCCGGCGTCTGTGATCTGCAGAAAGCTGAGCCAGATGTCTTTCAGAATATTTTCAGATGTTCCGGAGTTCAGAACAAAGTATTCAACACCTGTCCTGAGCATTGCGGTAAAAAGATATGCCATTACAAACAGCATGACCAGCATAAGAAAAACGGATTTTGGCCCCGATGAAATGAAATTGTCAAAGTTGTATTT
>JAKQCH010000085.1 GCA_029573825.1 Spirochaetota bacterium
CACGACACGGTCGTCCTTCCCGCCGGAATTCAGGACACGCATTTTATCCTCTCCCTCCAGGAGAAAAACTCTTCCATCATGAAGAAATCCCGCACGCCGGATATCATCCGCTCCCACCGCAAGGGTCGTTGTCAGAGAACCGCTGTTGTTCCAGAGATGAACTGTACCTCCTCCCTCGGTCACCAGCGCAGAACCGTCAGCGGCAATGTCAAAACTGTTCAGATATCCCCCATGGTCCAGGGACATGTGCACGTTGCCATAAAAATCGCTCATCAGCACCTTTCCGTCATAGGATGCCGCATAATACAAATTTTCCGCCGGATGCCAGTGAAACCCACCTACTGATCCGTTAAAAAAAAGTTTCCGCGCCATAAGGTGTCCCTGGATATCACGGAAATCGATGGAGCCTTCAAAAGGCACAACCGCCAGGTATCTGCCGTCATGGCTGAATCGGACATTTTTTATTGTCCCGAAATGGCCCTTCTGGATAATGATTTCCGGATTCGATCGATTCATACCGGCACCTCAATTATGTTTTTTAGGATTTCATTCTAACTGGTCAACAATCTCTTCGCGTGAACATATCTTCTGCTGTGATTACATATTTAAGCATAATCAGGTGAATCATTGATCATTAAAAATATTTTGTCAAGACGCAATAAAATCCGGAGCACAATATTTTTTCACGCATTCAGTTGTCCGTTTCTCCCGAAAAAAGTGCCGGCGATACAATGCGCTTTGAATAACCGTAATGGAAAAGAATATTTTTTGAATCAAAAAATAGTATTGAAATATTTATCTCTATTATTATCTGGTATATCAGCATAAACAATATTTTATAGAAATTCAGTTTTTCTGCCTGAAGAAAATGGGGTGTACCATGAAAAGGATTCCCGGATTCAGTTCACTCATCATTATCATCATAACAATAACAACAGCAGCAGTGTATTCGCAGGTACCGGTGGCGGTGATGCCCGCGACAGGACACGATGGAGCGCGGGAAACCCTTACCAGGGAAATACGTCAGGGCGTTGCAGCGCTGGGGGGGATATCCGTAATCGGTGACAACGAATTGCGCCAGGTAATGGAACTCCATGAAAAAGCGCAGGCACTCGGCTCTGACGCCCATGATCCGGGGAAGCTCAAGGTTGCTGAATACCTGATCAAAGGGAGCCTCGAAGACGGTCGCGCTCAGATTTCAGTTATATCCGTCAACACTAACCTGGAACTTCACAACACGGTATTTCAATACAATGGCGTGAGCAAATTTTCCGTTGAGCGTGAAATTGGGAAAATCCGTGACGCAGTGTACATCGATGCCTATTCGAAAGAGAGAAAACTTCCCTCCGGGACAGCCCCCTACATGAAGGTGCTCAACGAATTTACGGAAAGCCTCGGCATGGGCGATGCAGCATCATATCACTGCATCGCATTCTACAGCGCAGGGGCCTACAAACATCCGGAAACAGGAAATAAAAAGCTGGAAGGCATGGCAAAGGTGTTCCTGGGGGAAATACGTCCCCGCCTGATACGGTCAAAGCTGATATTTGCCGGAACACAGCAAAAAGAAAATATTGTGAGCGTGTGGATCATCGCCGATAAAATGGGCTCCAGGAAAAAACACCGTTTCGATTTCATGGACCTCCCGGACGGTTCCCTCGGCATCATCCAGTATCAGCCGGATATGTAAGGGACCGGCCGTTCTCAGTAGTGTGCCGTTGTCCGCACAGGAACCCTTCCC
>JAKQCH010000101.1 GCA_029573825.1 Spirochaetota bacterium
TTTGATCCTGAAAAGACTGATTTCTCAACTGAAGAAGTCGAAAGCTGCATCCTGGAACGGGAACGGGTCCATCAGGCCCTGGTGGATCTTATTCGTGAGGGAAAAGAATATAATCTGGAATTTGAAATCCATCCGAAAGACAAATCTGCACCGAGAATAATCTGGTCTGTCGCAGAAATGCAGAGGGATGATAACGGCGATCCGCAGCTTATTACCGGGGTAGTTCAGGACATCACAAAACAGAAACAGGCGGAAATTGCTCTTCGCGAGAGTGAATTAAAATACCGATCCTTAATTGAAAACTCCAATGATGTCGTGTTCTGCGTGAACGAAAAAGGAGAGTACCAGTTTGCAAATAAAACATTCGCCTCCACGTTCGGGAAGACACCGGATTATTTTATCGGGAAAACCTTTTGGGACATCTACCCGAAAGAACACGCAGACCACCGCCAGGGGGCGAGTAAAAAGGTATTTGAAACAGGCGAGCCGCAATCAGTAGAAGTGACTGTGCCGCTGCCAGACAGGACGCTGTACTATCTTGCGAAGGCCAACCCGATAAAAGATGAAACCGGCAGGGTATTTTTAAACCTGACAACAGCAACAGATATAACAGACCGCAAGGTGGCTGAAGACAAAATCAAATCCCTTCTTTCTGAAAAAGAACTGATCCTGAAAGAAGTCCATCACCGCATCAAGAACAACATGAACACGTTGATAAGCCTTCTCTCCCTGCAGGCGGGAGCAGCAAAAGAACCCGCAGTGACAACAGCCCTCGAAGATGCAGGAAGCCGTGTGAAGAGCATGCTGGTTTTATATGATCAGCTTTACCAGTCCGCAAGCTTTCAGGAGCTTCCGGTAAACGAATATCTTCCGGCGTTGATCATCCAAATTGTGGGAAACTTCCCCAACAGCGGGTCGGTACGTATTGAACACCGCATTGATAAATTTATTCTTGATTCAAAAATCCTGTCAACAATTGGAATGATACTCAATGAACTTTTAACCAATATTATGAAGTATGCGTTCTCAGGAAGAAATGACGGAGTGATTGCCGTATCCGCCGCGCGCACCGGAAATCATATTTCCCTTATTATCCGGGACAATGGAACCGGCATGCCGGAATCTGTTGACTTTGAAAACTCAACCGGGTTCGGGCTTATGCTGGTAAAAATACTGACACAGCAGCTGCATGGCTCCATACACATAGACCGCTCAGAAGGAACCGGAATCACCCTTGAATTCGATGTACAATAAAAAAACCCGCGCTGCGCCTGATCTCTGAAATCCGGGATGCCCCCGAAAGATAACTTTGTTATTTATTATATTATTTTTCGTAACATTGTTTTCTATTTGACTTTTTGCCCACATGCGGTTATCAGGTTCCATAACATTGAAAGAAAACACAGGGGGTACTTCATGGACCGGAAACAGCATAACCTGACGTGGCATTATGTCGAGAAATGGGCAGAAGAGAGACCGGATGCCGAAGCGCTGATATTCGAACAGACACGGCTGACATGGAGTGATTTCAAAAAGAAAATGGACCTCACGGCAAAGGCATTCCTGGAAGCCGGCGTTGGTAAAGGCGACCGAATAGCGATGCTCTCAACACCGCGAACTGAATTCATTATTGTATACATGGCGGCGCACAAGATCGGGGCCATGTTTCTCGGCCTCAACCCGAAATTCACCGTCGAAGAATTAAAGTTTCAGATCACCCACTCCGCTCCGGCACTTCTGGTGACAGTCCGTGAATTTCTCGGGGAGGACATCACCCCGGTTGTGAAAACTCTTATGAATGAATGCCCCTCTCTTAAAGAAACACTTGTCATAGGGGAAGCTTTTGAGGGCACGAAATCCTTTGCCGCCTATACTGATGCACCGCGCACGGAACTGAATGAGGCCCTTGCAGCCCGGTCTTCCTCGGTACGCGATACCGACAACGCCCTTTTAATGTATACCTCCGGCTCTACGGGAAAACCAAAAGGCGTTGTGCACACACAAAAAAGTATTATTGAAAACATCCGCGTGGAAATACAAAAGTTCTATTTCAGCCCCGGCAAAAAAGGGCTTCTCCATCTGCCGATCAATCACGTCGCAGCGGATGTCGAGATTGGTTACGGCGTCATTATGGCGGGGGGGTGCCTTGTTTTCATGGACCGATTTGATCCCATGGAGTCCCTGAGGCTCATAGAGAAGGAAAAGATACACTTTTTCGGCCAGGTGCCAGTCATGTTTCTGCTGCAGATAGCACAGCCCGCATTTAAGGAGATTGACCTGAGCGGCGTTGAAAGCTTTATATGGGCGGGGTCCTCAGCGCCGAAGGTGATGCTCGATGTGCTTTCAGGAATATGCGCGGAGAGCGGCGCAGAACTGTTTACGGGCTACGGCAGCACGGAAACCTGCGGGTTTATTACATATACGGAAAAGGGTGATGATATCGACACGCTTCTCGCCACAGCGGGAAAGATTGCTCCCCCCTTCGAGCTGAAGATCGTCGATGACGAGCGCAGGGAGATCCCCGATGGGGAAGTCGGCGAAATAGCGGTGCGGGGAGATTTCATGTTCAAGGAGTATTTCAACAATCAGGAAGCGACCGCAGAGGTGTTGGATAAAGACGGCTGGTATTACACCACAGACCTGGCGTATAAAGACGAACGCGGCTACATTCACATCACGGGAAGAAAATCCGAGATGTTTAAAACAGGCGGTGAAAACGTATATCCCCGTGAGGTTGAGGCGGTCATTGAATCCCACGACGCGGTGCTCTTCGCCGCAGTAATGGGTGCACCGGACGACATATATCAGGAGGTAGGCTGGGCCTTTGTAATGCCGAAACCGGGCAATGCCGTTACCGAAGAGGAACTGCGCGATTTCTGCAGGCCCAAGCTCGCGAATTTCAAACTGCCCAAAAAATTTATCATCCGCCCCCTTCTGCCCCTTATGCCCACGGGGAAAGTGAACAAGCTTGAACTGAAATCAGAGATTAAACAAATGCTTGAGAAATAATTGCGAATCGGGACAAACAGCGGACACAGCTGCAGATGCCTGCACAGGGAAGGAGCTACTACATGAAAATTGAATCATCTTTTACGGGAACACCATTGCGGGACTACAAAACCGCAGTGGACTGGCGCGCAACAATGAACTATGCCGCTGCTGTCAATGACGAGAATCCGCTGTATTTCAACGACGAAGCAGGTAATGATATTATTGCGCCGCCGATGTTTGCAGTAGCGGCGACCTGGCCCATCGCTGAACGGATATGGGACTTTATCGATGACGAGAATTTTCCAAAGGATATTATTAAAACGCAGGTACACTATACGGAACACCTCGCGTTCCATCGTCCGGTCCGCCCCGGTGACGACCTGACAATAAAAGGCCGGGTGGCCGCCATTATGCCGCACCGCGCCGGCACGGTGACGATTGTGCGGTTTGATGCCCTTGACCGGGACGGAGTACCTGTTTTCACTGAGCATCTCGGCGCCATGATGCGGGGGGTGGAATGTGTCGGCGGCGGCAGCGGCGGTGACACCATACCCGTGATACCTGACAACACCAGCGGAGAAGCCACCCTGTGGGAACAGGTTATACCGGTTGACCGAATGCGTCCCTTCATCTATGACGGCTGCACAAATATATTTTTCCCCATTCACACATCAGTGGCCTTCGCGCGAATGGTGGGGCTCCCGGACATTATCCTTCAGGGGACCGCGACACTTGCCTTCGCAGCGCGGGAGCTTACGGACAGGGAAGCGGGAAGCAACTCCCGCAGGCTCAGTGAACTCTCCTGCAGATTTACCGGCATGGTGGTCCCGCCGGAAGATATCCGCGTGCGTTGTACGGGAAAGATCCTCAGCGGCGGAGGAACAGATATTTTCTTTGAGGTGCTGAACAGCAGCGGCGCAAAAGTTCTCTCTCACGGTTATGCGCGTATCGCTGACTGAAAAAAATCATGCCCTTAAAAAAAGTGGTTGAGTCTTTCCCGTGGAACAATGACAGTTCATTGTATGAAAAAGAATATTGTGAAGAAAGTGCCTTCAAAGCCGTCTGTTGAAACGTCCACACCGCTTCCGGAAAAACTCAAGCAGCGTCTGTATCCGGCG
>JAKQCH010000102.1 GCA_029573825.1 Spirochaetota bacterium
GGTAAATTCCTTTCTGCCGCCCAGAATTATCCGGTTCCAGACATCATGAGTTCCGGAGGTGTCCGCACGTATTGCCACGTCAATTTCCGATGCTGTTCCGCCGACTTCGCTCCAGTTTCTCACTTTCCCCGAGAAAATATCGCGCAGCTGCGCTTTTGTCAGATTTTTTACCGGATTATCATGATGAACAATCGGGACAACGAGGTCCCGCGCAAAAGGAAACTCCTTAATATCGACACCCTTTGTCTTTGCGGTATTCATTTCGGCGGCAGTTATTTTCGCTGAAGCATCCGCGATGTCACAGCCTCCATTAATAAGTTTATTGATACCTTCGTGAGAACCGTTACAGGCGGTTACAATGTCAACAGCGCGGTTATCCATATAGACCTCCGCGATTTTCCGGGTTATCGGCTCAATTGTTGTTGATCCGTATATGGTAATGGTCTCCTGCGCGCGCGGCGTACATCCCGATGAAAACATCACAGCAGCCCCGGCAGCAAGCAACACAACACATCGTATCCACATAATCATACCACACCTCATTATTCATTATTTCAAAAATATTGTAAAGAACTCCCTTCAGCATCGACGACTTCCCTGTGGGTTGCCGGCACACATCATTGAAGACACGCTATTCAGGATACCGCTTCGCGATGTTCCTGATTACATCAAGGCTCGAAAAGAACGCCTCCACCATGTCCGGATCAAAGTGCTTTCCCGATTCTCCGCGTATAGTTTCAAGGACGCGGCCTTCATCCCAGGCATCCTTGTAGGCCCGGGGGGACGACAGCGCGTCGTACACATCAGCGATTGCGACAATCCTGCCGAAGGGCGGTATCTCATCACCCTTCTTCCCACGGGGCAGGCCGTTTTTGTCCTCATATCCTGATATCGGTTTCCCGGTCATCGGGTTCAGGTGCCCCGGATATCCGTTACCGTCCCACCGCTCATGATGATTCAGGGCAACCTGATACGCCGCTTCATCAAAGGACGAAAAGAGGTCCGAAAACATCCTTGCGCCGAGATACGTATGCTGCTTCATCACCTGAAATTCGGCATCATTCAGACGTTCCGGTTTTTTAAGAATCAGGTCAGATATCGCCACCTTCCCCACATCATGCAGCATCGCCGCCATCCGGAGAATGTCCTTGTTTTTCTGTATCTGCTCTCCCTGACACTGACATTCCTGTGCCCATGTTTCATATATTTCAACCGCATAGGCGGCGACCCTGTTGACATGGGCGCCGGTCTCCTTCGGATCACGGAGCTCAGCCATACCGATCATCCGCAGAAGAAGGGCGCGTGTCATTTTTGCCCGCTCAATCGCCACTGCGGCATTATTCGCGAAGTACATAATGAAGGGTTCATCGTCCTTCGAAAAGGGAACAATCTCTCCATCCGGCTTCCTGGCATTGATAAGCTGAAGAACGCCGATCACATCGCCCCGATTTGTCTTCAGGGGAAATGTCAGCATGGATTGCGTTTTGTATTGCGAGAGCTCGTCGTAATGGCTGTCAAAAGAATACGGTGTGCCGGGAGGTATATCGTACACATCGGGGATATTGAGCATCTCTCCCGTTGATGCAACGGATCCGGATATTGAGCGCGAATCCACGGGCACGGTGAATGTTGAATAAATCAGCTTCTTACCCTGAGGCAGCTTTTTCTGCTGGGTATCATTCTGGTTACACTGGAACTTGAGTTTGTCTCCCTCGACAATATATATCGACCCGGCGTCGGCATTTGAAAAACTTCTGGCCTTGGATAAAATAATTTCCAGAAGAAGGTCAAGGTCCTGGACCTGGGTAATCTCGTAACTTACATTGATTATATCATTAAGTTTTTCTTTTTCATTCAGCATGGTAGTGTTGCATCTCCTTTAGAATATAATGAACACCGTTTCTCATACCGCAGAAAACATCATCCTCCCGCGGAACTGTATACTCCCGAAAAAGTTTCGATACAGTTTGAAAAGATAATTCATTTTCCCCAGAAGGTCAAGTAAAAGTAACAGACAATTTTTTTCTTACCCACCACAGCCCCATTCTGCCGACGAGATTATACACCGGCAAACCCAGTGGAAGAATTCGTTCAATAAATGGTGTGAGATAACAGATGCGGATCAGTGCATTATATAAATCCATGAAATCCGCTGCGGAAATGAATACCGTATCCCCCTCACAGGGCAGATGCCAGCGCCGTGCGACCGTATCCGCTGCCGCCGCGCCGTCGCGCATTGTCACCGCCGCGTCGAATGGCCCCTCCGGAACATACCGCACCGCTGTCCTGCTTTCCAGCGACGCCACTGCTGCGGCGCAGAGCCCATTCCTCCATGCCGCGGCATCGAAGTTCTCCGGTCCCTGTGATTTATCAATCGGATAGGTATCGATCCCCCTGACCGCATCACGGGCTTCGACGCAGGCAACGGGACAACCCGAAAAGAACAACGGCCGTATGCCATATCCTCCGAGAGACGCGGAGAAGAGCGCAACCTCACTCATGGGTTTCCCGTTCACCAGGAGCTTCCCAATCCGCGAAGTAAGCGTATGGGCAAGGAACCCGCCGCTCCCGGAGGAAGCGTGCATGCCAATACAGAGAAGCCCTTCGGAATCCCCCGGATCACCAAGGCCGGGAACCGGGCCCCGTTT
>JAKQCH010000111.1 GCA_029573825.1 Spirochaetota bacterium
CATGCGGATGTAGGTGGATTTCCCCGACATATTGGGGCCGGTAATGATCTTGATGATATTTTCCTCCCCGTCAAGGCGGATGTTGTTCGGGATGAAAACCTCCTCGGTGTAATACCGCTCAACGATGGGGTGCCGCCCGCCGGTGAGAATGGTCCTGCCTTCTCCATTGAACACCGGGCGGATGTAGCGGTTCTGCACAGCGGCCACCGCGAGGGAGCAGTAGAAGTCCAGTTCCCCCAGCACGGTGGCTGTTTTCTGGATGGCGTCTTTTTTCCCCAGGACGGCCCGGTGAAGGGCCTCAAGTTCCGCTAATTCCATGGTCACAATCCGGTCCGAAGAGGAGAGGATGTCCTGTTCAAAACGCTGGAGCGCATCCGTGGTATACCGCTCTGCGCCCACCAGGGTCTGTTTCCGGTAATAGCTTTCAGGGACCTTTGATGTCTGCCCCTTGCTTACCTCAATATAGTACCCCACGATTTTGTTGTATTTCACCCTGAGGGTCGGTATGCCGAGGCGTATTTTCTCGGTTTCTTCGTACTGCAGGACCCATGTCTTGGAGTCCTTTTTCAGGGCATAGAGCGTGTCCAGCTCACTGTTGAAGCCTTCCCGTATCACGCGCCCTTGCTCCGGGGTGAGGGCGGAGTCGTCGCTGATGGTGTTGTGTATCTGTTCCGTGAGGTCTCCGGTGTCGGGAATGGTTTTCGCCATCGCGTGAAGGAGCTCCTGGGGCTGGTCCATGAGGAGCTTCTTTACTTCCATCGCGGCGGTGAGGGAATTCCGCAGCTGGATATAGTCGCGGGGGAATGTTTTACCGATGATAAACCGCGACACAAGGCGCTCCAGGTCCGAAATGCCCTTCAGAATTTCCCGTGTCCTGTCAGTGAGGCTGTGGAATTCATAGAAGTACTGCACAATGTCAAGGCGCTTCTCGATCCCCTCCCGCCCTGTCATGGGCTGCAGCATGCAGTGTTCCAGAAAGCGGCGTCCCATCGCGGTGCCGGTATGATTGAGCACCGAGAACAGCGTGCGCTGTTTCGAGCCGTCATGCTGGTTTTTCACAATTTCCAGGTTGGAGATTGTGGCGTCGTCGAGCACCATGAAATCGGAGGACACCATGCGCTGGGGAATCTTGATGTGGCTGAAGGCCTTTTTGTGGGTGTCCTTCAGGTACTGCAGAATTGCCCCCGCTGCGAGGATTTCAATATCTGACTCAATTCCCAGTCCCTTGATGTTGGCAAGGGCGAAGACGTCGCAGATAATGCCGGAAAGATATTCGGTGTCATAATACCAGTCATGTATCTTGTACAGGGAAATGTCCCTGTTCTTTATAAAGGACCTGAAGGCCTCGTCATTGGGGTCGTCGCTGTCGCGGAGCACAATCTCCCTGGGGCTGAAACGGGTCAGTTCACCGCGGAACAGGTCCAGGGACTTGTCGATGGATGAAAGAAAAAAATCACCGGTGGAAATATCGACAAAGGCCATGCCGATGCGCTCTCCGCCGATTATGATGGAGCTGAGAAAATTATTGTCGTCGGACTGGAGCAGGTTCGATTCGACAACGGTCCCGGGGGTGATGATACGGATTACCTCCCGTTTCACAATGGTGCCGCTGGAGGGGACCTGCTCCATCTGCTCGCATATCGCGACGCGTTTCCCCGCCTTGATAAGGCGGGCGATATAGCTTTCCGCCGCGTGGTAGGGGAGGCCGCACATGGGGACATCGTTATTCCGCGAGGTCAGGGCGATGTCAAGTATCTTCGATGCGGTGTTGGCGTCCTCGAAAAACATTTCATAGAAGTCCCCCATGCGGAAGAAGAGTATCTCCGACGCATGCTCCTTCTTGATGTCAAGGTACTGCTTCATCATGGGGGTCATCTTGGTCTGCATTGCCTTAGTCTCCATAGATGTAGGTCTTGTTGGAATCGCTCACGATGCGGACAACTCTGCCGTTCAGCCCGAATTCCTCCGCCAGGCGGATTTTGATGGAAATCGCCTTCTGCTGGCTGGCAACCCGTCCGGCATACACCAGATAATGGTCCCTGAGATGTATAACCCTGATGGGGGCGAAGTCCCGCCGTATAAGTCCTGCTATTTCCGATGCTTCATGTTTGTTGCGCATGGGACCAAGGGACACCGAATACACAACGCCTTTCGGTTTTCCGCTGTTCCGTGGTTCTGTTTCAGGGCGGATGTCGATACGGTCGCTGCTCCTGATTGCGCTGTCAGTGGGCATGTAGTCAACAGGCACCGGGTTGTGGCGTGTGATGCCGGGAAGCCTGTTCTGCACATATACGGCCTCCGGCGACCGGGGGTATTTGGTCTGTATGTCGAGAAACGCGGAGTATGCGCGGTTGTAGTCCCGCTTGTCTTCATAGCAGCGGCCCAGAAGATATATCGCGGCCGGGGCAACCTGTGATTCGCGGAAACCCACGATGAGGTCCCGCAGGGTGATGAGGTAGCTCCGGGAATATCCCGTGGTGTTCCTGTTGATATAGGCGAGGAGCAGCAGTGCCTGAGAAAGCTTCTCGTAATCATGACTGGATGTGGTGATGGTGATACAGATGTCCCGGGCCTCGTCAAATTTCTCCAGGAAAATCAGCGCTCTCGCGTTATAGAGCATAAAGTCCCCCCGGTGGGGGCTGCGGGGATAATCGCGCAGGCATTCATGGGACTCTTTCCGCAGGTCGTTCCACCGGGAGAGGAGGTACAGTACTGAACAGAGCTTGTAGTGGGCGTAGTCGCGTTTTTCATAGTAGCGGTAATTGTCCAGCACGACACGGTACAGGCGCAGGGATTTGTCGGGATTTATTTCAGTTTCAGCGAGGAGAAGCCGCACGTCGGGAACAAATTTACTCTTCGGGAATTTCCTGAAAAAAAGGCGCGCTTCCCGGCGGACACCGGCGCTGTCCCCTCTCCCCGCGAGGTGTTCCATGGATGTCAGAGCGCTCCGGTCGCTGTTTCCTGAAATGCCCGGGGAACCTGCGAAGACTGCGGTAACAACAATACATGCGGCGGCGGTTCTACGCAGTCCGTTCGCCATAGAGCGTTGCTCCTTTCAGGCCGGTAATACGGACACGGATTATTTTCCCGATATCTTCCGGGACTCCCGGAAGGACCACGGGGTGGTTCAGAAATGTCTTCCCCACAACATCGCGGGAGGACTTTTTGCTTATGGCTTCAATAATCATTTCTTCGGTGCGGTCAATCCGCCCTTCAAGCTTTGTCCGGGAGATGTTCCGCTGCACCTCAATGAGCTCTGCGAGGCGGTCCCTTTTTTCATCGGGGGTGATAGTTTCCGGGAGGTCAAAGGCCGCGGTGCCTGAACGGGGCGAGTAGGCGTAGGTGTAGGCCTCATCGAACTGCAGTGTCTCCACGGCGCGCAGTGTTTCCCGGTATTCGTCAACGGTCTCTCCGGGGAACCCCACAATGAGGTCTGTGGACAGGGAGAAATCGTCAAGCTCTGCGGCAATGACGTCGATAATTCCGCGGTAATCCTTCATAAGGTATCCGCGGTTCATCAGGGTCAGGATGCGGTCGGACCCGCTCTGGAGCGGGAGATGTATCGCCCGCGAAATTGTGCGGTGGTCCTTTATGACGCTGATAATATCATTGCTGAAATCTTTCGGATGCGAGGTGAGAAAATTGATGCGGTTCAGTCCTTCAATAGAGGCAGTTTTTTCAAGGAGCCTGAAGAAGGGGATTTCCCCGCAGTCCATGCCGTACTGGTTCACATTCTGACCCAGCAGGGTGATCTCCGTAACGCCGCGCGCCGTAAGGTCACGGATGTAGCTGAGTATCTTTCCGGAAGAAACGGATATCAACTTCCCCCGCACATGGGGGACAATGCAGTAGGAGCAGAAGTTTTCGCAGCCGTGGGTGATGGTGACCCATTCATGCCAGTCTGCGGGGTCCCGCTCAAGGGCGCGGTCTTCGTTAATTCTGTCTGAAAAGTCAGCGATTTCCTGTGAGAGAAATGTCCGTTTCCTGTGGTCCGTGAGCCATGCGGCGACAAATTCACCTATCCTGGGAGACTGGTACGGTCCCGCCGCGATGTCCGCGGTCCCGTTCGCTATGAGCTCCTTTCCAATGCGCTGCGCCATGCATCCTGCGCATATCACAAGTTTGTCCCGGCCTCCCGGGAGGCCCCTGGCGGATTTCATCCTGGCGATTGCCCTGTTTTCCGCGTGGTTGCGTACGGAACAGGTGTTGAATATGACAATATCCGCCGTGTCTGGTTCCGGTGAAAGGTGAAATCCGTTCCGGTTCATGGAAATTTCCATGAGACAGGAGTCGCTTTTATTCATCTGACATCCGAATGTTTCAATATAATATGATCTGTATGTTTTCATGTCCGGGATTCACAGTGATGGAGTGACGCCGCGGCGTAAGACAGAAAAACTCTGCAGCCTTCCGGATACAATCGGGAGAGCGGCGCCGCTGCGGTTACAAGTATAATCTCAATTCCGGTATTTTTACTTCAGGGACCGTGAAAAGTCAAGTTTGTAAAGTAAAAAAAGCGGCTTCATGTTATCTCATGAACTTTGTCGAGATAAAAAGCATTCCCGCCATGGTTCTGATGACGCCTTCGAAGATCACGATGCGCTGAATGCCCTGGTCCGGCATTTCCGCCGCCATCGTTTCAAACATGTCCCGCACTTTTTCCGGATACAGCAGTATAAAAGGGCCCGTCAGGACAATAATAAGGCCCACCGCAAAAATTGCAGTGGAAAAGACACCTTTGTAGAATGTCAGGGGAAAACCCGCGGAAATGAGCATCAGGCCATGGAGAAAGAAAAACCTGTTCCCGGCCCATTTCTTCCATAAGAGAAACGCTTTTCCGGGCATGAGCAATTCTCCAATGCCGATTGCCGATGCTACGACACCGAACGTAAAGACATACAGTCCAAGCATGTAATAGTCCCCGTAAATCCTGTAGTATTCTGATGGAATGCGGCAGAAATGCACCTTCATGGCGTTACGCGCTCTTCCCGGCCTGCCGCGGGAGGGACACGGTATCGCACAATGCTCATTATTTCTGTGACAGTGCTGTGAGCCGGCGCTGCCGCATTACCGGATAATCAGTTTCTTTCTGTTGGAATAGAGTGAAATTGAGTATTTGACCTCTTCACTGCGGAATGATGTAAACCTGATGCGGTACAGCCCTTTACTGAGATTCTGTATGGGGTCGTCGGCGACGGTACAAAGGGTAAAGCCGTCGCTGGATAACCAGTTCAGGTCATAATTCCTTCCAATTTCGGAAAACACGGTATCTCTGTTTATGTTAAACCGGGTGATGTCAACCTGTTTTTCCACGATAAAGTAGGAATTGATTTTTTTATAGCGGTCCCCCCTGATTGTCGGGGATATCAAATGGGTTTCCAGGGATATCTTTATGCACCGTTCGGGCTCATCCATGGAGAAAAACACCTGGTAGGTGCGGCCTTCCTGTATGCGGTCTCCCGAGAGCATGGAATCTCCGGTAATTCCCCCGGTTGTTATGAAATAATCGTATGTGACAATCTCCCCGCCTGAAGCGCAGTGAAACCCGGCCAGGCCGGTAAGCAGCATAATTATCATGCATAATGCATGTGTGATCTTTTTCTGTATGGATTCATTTTTCATAAATATTGTGCCGAAATCCGCATGTCGGGGCAGGTCCGGAACCTGCCCCGACATATTTTAAGGGATAATAACCGTTTGCCGCAATAAATCAATGAAATTATTACCGCGGGGGGATTATTTTGGGAACCGGGTTCCCTGAAAATATTGTTGATTTCCTGAAAATTATTCTTGAAACTCTTTCCGGCATACAGGGTAATAGCAGTCTGTTTTATGTAAACCCGTCACGTCCGGCAGAACGGCCGGTTACACATGAAGGATGATCAGTTTTCGCCTCTTCATGCCGGCAGCACCGCCGTTACTGTTCGGCGCACAATCCCGAAACAATGAATTTACCGGCAGGATGATGTATGTATCTTAAATCGATTGATATATTCGGCTTTAAATCATTTCCTGAAAAGACCTCCATTGAGTTTGGTCAGGGCATCACCGTTATCGTCGGTCCCAACGGCTGCGGGAAGTCGAATATTGTCGACTCGATTAAATGGGTCCTGGGAGAGAAACAGGCGAAGAACATCCGCGGCGTCAAGATGGAGGACGTAATTTTCACCGGCACCGAGTCGCGGAAGTCCCTGTCCCTCGCGGAGGTGTCCCTCACCATGGACAACCGCGAGCATATCCTCAACTTCGAGTCGGACACGGTAACCGTCACGCGCCGCGTGTTCCGTGACGGGGAATCGGAATATCTGATCAACAAGTCCCCTGTGCGGCTCAAAGACATTGACGGCCTGTTCCTTGACACGGGGATCGGGAAAACCGCCTATTCCGTGATGGAGCAGGGAAAGATCGACATGATTCTCTCCAGCAGCGCCGAGGACCGGCGCTACATCTTTGAAGAGGCCGCCGGTATCTCCAAGTTCAAGCTGCAGAAGAAGGAGTCTCTGCGGAAACTGCAGGACACCGGAGCGAACATTGAGCGCATCAACGATATCATCAAGGAAATTGAGCGTGAAAAGGAACTGAAGGCAAAGCAGTCGGAGAAGACAAAATTTTATCTTACCCTGAAAGGGGAACTCACGGATAATGATATCCAGTACAACTTCCTCCGGTACCGGGAAATGGTGAAGAGGAAGGAAAAGCTCGAGGAGGATATCGAGCGGCTTCGGAAACAGCGCGAGGAGCTCTCGGCAAAGATGTCCCTGATTTCCTCTGAAAATGAAAAGGATGAAAAGGAGAAAAACGATATCCAGCTCCAGCTTTTTGAACTGGACAAGGAACTCCACACCTTCAGGATACGGATTGAAGACATTGACCAGAAGTCCGAGAAGAACCGTGCCCGCATCGCGGACCAGAAAAACCGGAAAGCGGCGGTGCAGAAGAATATTGAGGAACGCACTGATAATCTCAACAGGCTGATAGACGAAAAGAAGAAAGCGGAACAGGGCGCAATCGAGATCGGCGCCCGCATCGTGGAGGACCGGGAGAAGCTGCAGACCTTCCGGGACACGAAAACGCGGAAAATTGAATCGATAAAAAACGCCGGTATAAAAATTGAAGAGAACAAGGCCGCCATCAAGAAGGCCGAAGAGCGTCTCATTGCCCTCCGTGAGGAACTTGAGGAGGTCATCAAACGCCTCGTTGAGGAAATTGACAGCCACAAGGCGGAGTGGCTGAAGTCGGAGCAGGAGCGGCAGGATGTGCAGAAGCTCATCTACGATAAGCTCGATGAATTTTCCGGACGTATCAGCGGCGCCCTGGATATCCTCCGCAATGGCGGTTCCTCCGATGCCGCGGCCGCCCTTGAGGCCCTCGACCTGCAGAGCCTCCGGGAACTCATTGAAAAGTTCGAGAGTTACGGAGACGGCTTCCGCACGCTGCTCTTCGACAAGGGGGGAGTCCACTCCGAGAAGGAGAATATCGACCGCCAGATCCGTGAGAAAGTTACGGAAGTCGACGACCTCCGCCTTCAGATCGCAGTCCTTGAGGAACACATCAAGAGCGAGCAGAAGGAGCTTGACGACGTCAATACCATGATCTCGCGTGTCGAAAAGGACCTGTCCCGGAACGAGACCGAGCGCGACTGGATCACCAAACACACCGAATACCTCGCCAGCCAGATACGGGACATAGAAAAGCAGATTAAAAACTACGGGGAAGATATCGGCCGCTGCGATGAGATAATTGCCGGCTGCGAAAAGGAGATTCGCGACTGGGAGAACAGCCTCGTGGAGTTCAGCGAAAAGAGCCAGTCTCTGAATACCAGCATCGTTACCCTCGCGGAAAAACGCACCGCTATTGACGGCAAGATACAGGAACGCAAGAACGTATCGAAAAAGGAAACCGACAGCCTGAACAGGATTGTGGAGCGCACCGGCGAGGTGGACAAGGCCCTGATTGAACAGAATTTCCGCCTTGAGCGCATAGAGGAATATCTCTGGACCGAATACGAAAAGAAGGTCGCCGACGTGCCGGAATTCGAGGCGGAGGCGGTGCAGCAGGGTGACCTGCTGCGGAAGATCCAGGAGCTCAAAAAGAAGATACAGGACATGGGCCCGATCAACAACCTCGCCATTGAGGAATACCGTGACCTGAAGAAGCGGTTTGAATATTACATCAGCCAGAAGCAGGATATTGAGAAGGCGCGGGTCGATATCATTTCCGTGATCGAGGACATCAACCGGACCTCCGTGGAAATGTTCCTGAAAACCTTTAAGGGCATACAGAAGAATTTCGCCGATATCTTCCGTCAGCTCTTCGAAGGGGGGGACGCGAACCTCGACCTCGTGGACGAGGAGAACGTGCTGGAAAGCGGTATCGACATTATGGTGCGTCCTCCGGGAAAGAAGGCCAAGAACATCAACCTCCTCTCAGGGGGGGAACGGGCGCTGACGGCAATTGCGCTCCTCTTCGCGACCTACATGGAGAAACCGTCGCCATTCTGCTTTCTTGACGAAATTGACGCTCCCCTTGACGAGGAGAACATCGGGCGTTTTATCAAGATGCTCCGTGAGTTTTCGAAAAAAACGCAGTTCATGATTGTGTCCCACAACAAAAAGACCATGAGCATCGGGGAAAGCATTTACGGCATTACCATGAACGAGCCCGGCGTCTCCAAAGTGGTGTCGCTTCGCATGGAAAAAATCGAGAGGAAGTCGGGGTAG
>JAKQCH010000129.1 GCA_029573825.1 Spirochaetota bacterium
GAAGTCTGAAATCGCGTTGCTGTATTTGTGGTAATTCAGGTACGCGGTGCCGCGGTTATAATGTGCGCTTGAGTCATCCGGATTATTGCGGATCGCCCTGGTGTATGCCTGAATAGCTTTTTCGAAATTTCGTTCACGGAGGCCGGCATGGCCCTCCTGCTGGAAGCGCAACGCTGCGTCTCTGTCGATCCTGAAAAAGAAATGATATGAAACAACAGCTGTAGCGGCGATGATAACAACCACAATGACCGCGTAAAGGTAATGCCGAATGCCGTGTTGTTCACCGGGAAGAGGAAGTTTCTGTTTCATGTCTCACCGCGCATTCCTTTTAATAATTCCTTCAATCCTCCCCGCGTTCTTGCCGGTGTACACGTCCCTCCCCATAATAATTGTGGGTACTCCCTTCACCTGCACGCCGCGCTCGTTGCCCATTTTAATCAGGATGTTCCTGTTCGGCGCATTGTACCACACCTCGAATTTTTTAACCGGCACACGGTACTGGCGGGAAAACCTGTCCACGAGAGTGGCGGCCTCTCCGCAGTGGGGACACCCTTTGCCGAAAAAGTAATACAGTGTTCTGTCCGCGGCATAGGTGATGCCGCTCATCGATGAGGTGTTACCGCAGAACCATATAAATACTGATAATGTAATGAGTGCGCAGGCAAAAAATTTCTTCATCACAGTCCTCCATATATTAATTTCCCATAAAAATTCCTACGTGGGGTCAGAGCCTCGTGAAAAAAAGCACATATTGGTACATAGTGTTCAGATTAAACAATCCCGGTGTAATAGCATACCACAATTCCCGCAAAAAATATAGTCTTTATTCCGGGGGGCGATATATCCCGCTCTGTCAGAACTGAAACCGCACACCCACCAGGGCGGTGACATCCTCTCCGTTCCTGAGATTGACCATGGTCTCCGCGTTGAATTTCAGCATAAAAAGATTTATTTCCAGCCCGAGGATATAGTGCGGGATGAAGATGTGGGGCCGGTATTTGTTCTCGGAGTTGAAGGTCAGTGTCCCTATATCGGTCCCCGCATTCGAAAGGGTCCCTGTACCGTCAAACTTTGCCTTGAAGTATCCGCTCCCGGCGCTCATACCGAGGCCGGAATAAAAGCTGAAGAGGGTGAAAATATCGACAAACGCCACCATGTTCACTGTGCCGGAATACATGGCGTACGTTATTTCCGCTTCGTATGTGCCGGTAAAATCAAGGTTGAGCAGGTAGTCTGCTCCTCCATCATTTACGGTAATATCATTAAAGGTAGTTTCATAAGTGCCGGTAACTTTCGCGGTGCCTCCCATGAAGTCCCCGCCGATGCTTGCTGTTATCCCCCCGAAAGAAAGAAGAAACGGAACGATGGTGAATCCCCTGACGACATTGTACCGCAGCCTGCCTCCGAAGGAATACACGCTGACCTGCTGCAATGAAGCGAGGTCCTTCTCGAAATCGGGGAGGTACATCTTGCTGTCGAAGGCCATGAATTTACCTATAAAATCAAAACCACCCGCAATACCGAAGCCGAAGTGCAGCACAGGGTTGGGCACAATCATGGGAAAACTACCTTCAGACTTCGCGGCTTCCGTATCGGCGTAATAGTCCATATTCGTGCATCCCGCGCCTACGGCAGCGCCTATTTCGAAGTGGGGGAATGTGCCCAGGGTCGCCTTTCCAATGGGATATCCGGTAATGTTGGCAAAGGCGATGGCATCAGCAAGAAAGGGTCCGTTGAGGTCCGATCTGTTCTGCACCTGCCCGGTCAATTCATTAAGGTTTGAGCTGTCAATGGTAAACCCGCCCTGTAGATTGACCGTGGCGGTGGTGCCGCCGAACAGGGCTGAATAGCCCGCGAAGGAGACCGTAATAATGGTGTATAGAATAAAATATATCTTTTTCATATTATGGGCACTTCCAAAAACCCTCAGGTACAGATGTTGACTGTATTGAAACGGCACCAGTTGCTGCGATTGTAACCCCACAGGGGCATTACAGGGCACTTTTTTCATAGTGTCCTTATATTTTCGGCATGAGAGAACGATTGAAATAGTAATCCATGTGAATAATATTGTCAACGCGAAAAACCGCCGCCAATAATCGTTGACATAAAACCTCCCGGCGCTAAGATTTATCAATGAGAGAATTTGATAAAATTCCTGACCAGAAATCATTGTTTGTAAATCCGGTCCTGACAATTGGAAGTTTTGACGGGCTTCATGTCGGGCACCGGCGAATACTTTCCACACTGCGGAATATCGCCCAGGCGAAGTCCGGTGATCCCGTGGTGCTGACGTTCAGCTCGCACCCCCGGAAGGTGATTACGCCGAAAACGCCCCCCCGTATACTCACCACAAAACAGGAAAAGATACGTGAGATCGGGAAATGCGGCATTGATAATGTTATCATGCTGGACTTCACAAAGGAAATATCCGATATGCATGCCGATGAGTTCTTCAATGAACTGATACTGAAAAAATTAGGCATTATTGATATCGTGGTGGGGTATGACCACGCTTTCGGCAAAGACCGTGAAGGGACTTTCGAGTATCTGAAGGAGCGGTCCAGAAACAGGGGGTTCGGGGTCACCAGAGTGGAGCCGAAGAACTTTTATTCAAGGCCAGTGTCCTCGACATGGATTCGTACTGAACTTGAAGACGGTAATATCATACTCGCGAACGCGCTTCTGGGGCGCTGTTATACCCTGTCGGGGACGGTACAGAAAGGATTCGGCAGGGGGGGCAGGGAGCTGGGTTTTCCCACCGCCAATATCGTTGTTGATGATCCTGACAAGGTGGTGCCGAAGGACGGGGTCTATGCGGTGTACACGGTTATTGACGGGAGCACCCGCCGACAGGGAATGCTCAATATCGGCACCAATCCCACTTTTGCAAACACCGAGCGCACAATCGAGGTGAATATCTTCAACATTGACGAAGACCTGTACGGGCGCACCATCGAGCTTGAATTTCACGACAGGCTGCGCGACGAGATAAAGTTTTCCGCCGTGGAGGACCTGGTCGCACAGCTGCAGCGGGACAGGGAAATTGCCCTGCAGCTTCTGAACTATTGAGGTGACAGCGTGAGGGAAGGTGAATTTCTGCAGCGGTGCAGCGGCCTGCGGTACCGGGAGTACCGTCTTACCCCCGTGTCATTGTATCTCTGCGGTGATGATAATTCGCTTACATGCGCGGTGTTTTCAAGAAATACTGCTGAGATTGAAATTATAATGGCCCGGGCAGTGCGGGGCGATACCGCTCCAATAATAGAGGCAGTGCATTTTCTGGACGAATACCTGGTACGAAGGAATGCCCCGCTGCCGTCCCTTGATCTCAGGGGGTATACGGAGCGGGAGCAGCGCATATACAGCGCGCTCCTCACCATACCTCCGGGCAGCGTGATAAGCTACGGTGGTCTCGCAGAAAAGGCCGGTTTCCCCCGTGGAGGGCGTTTCGCGGGAAATGCGATGGCGAAAAACAGGTTTCCTGTTTTTATACCCTGCCACCGCGTCATACAATCCAGCGGTAAAACCGGTAACTATACATCCGGAAAAGATATTAAGGAATACCTCCTTGCCCATGAGCAGGGGGAGTGGTGTCATTCCATCTGAAAAAGACTTGCTATAATATAACAGTTTTGCGAAATGGAGAAGTCGCGGAAAGGGGTCAGAGCCCTGAATCTTCGGGTTCCTCCCTGCAAATACATCAATTGCGGGATAGTTATGCGGATTTTTGACATGTTGCTGGACCTTGGGGCCTTTATTTTCCAAAAGCTGAAAGATATATTCCTGTTTCTGCTGGACCTTGCATTACAGCTTCTCAGCCACCTGTATAA
Organism: Spirochaetota bacterium; assembly: GCA_029573825.1. Lineage (GTDB taxonomy): Bacteria > Spirochaetota > UBA4802 > UBA4802 > JAGODF01 > JAKQCH01. Next base: position 3,834 of record JAKQCH010000129.1, read on the forward strand.
TAAATTTCTGGAGATCCGGCTCCCTGAAAAAGTTGTGTATTGCAATACGTTTCTCGCCTTTCTTGCGGTGGTGCTCCCCGTGGCGAAGTTTTACATCTTCGAGTCCTGGTTTTATGTAAACAACCCCCTTGCGGTGTACATGATAGGCATTGCCATGGTGATGTTCGCCTCACTTTACTTTTCAGGACAATATGTACTGCTCGTGAGAGTATTGCTGAATTTTTATTACCTTGTATGGGTCATCTACGTCCCCCTCGCCGAAGGACTGACTCACGCGGATCCGCACTGGATAATATTCGGGTACTTCCTCAATATTGCCGTTCCCCTTGTCTATATCTTTGCGGGTATCTGGAGTTTTTTCGACGAACGCTGACGGCACGGCATTATTTTTTTTCGAAGGTCCCCGTCAGTTTCGCTTCCCCGATTATTTTTCCCCGTATTGACGCAAGAAGCGCTTTTTTCGTCAGACCTTTCGGCAGTTCCGGCGGGATACTCAGGGCATACAGGGTGAAGTGGTAATGATGTACTCCCGTGCCGACAGGAGGGCAGGGACCCCCGTATCCCGGCGATTTGAAGCTGGTGATTCCCTGAATAATGACGCCCGATTCGCCGGTCGGTATAAACTCATTTTTGGGAATTCCTTCCCGAATGCCCCGCAGCGCCGGCTGAATATTGTAGGCGATCCAGTGAGTCCATGTATATCCCACCACGGGTCGTGCGTCGGGATCGTCCATTATTATCGCAAAAGACTTTGTTCCTGCCGGCGGGCTGCTCCAGTGCAGGGATGGGGATATGTTTTTCCCGGTACAGGTGTAGGCCTTCGGGATTTCACCATTTCCGGTGAAGGCGGTACTTGTCAGGGTAAAGGAACTGTTACCGGCGGCCTGTGGTTCTATCGCCCCCTGCTGTGTACATGACATGCATATCGCGAAAACACTCAGCAGCGCACATGACTTCACAGAAGTTTTCATACGCGGACTCCTTTGGACTCTTTTTAAAACAATCAATACTACAGAATATATTATGGTACGGATGTTTGATGTTGCTCTATGTAATTAGTGGCCATATAAAAAAATATGTCAATTATCTTATGAGTTTTTATCGCGTGGATGCGAGATGCCGTTAATTTTTTTAAAAGCGGGGTGATACCATCTGCTGCTGTGGTGGATGGCCCATTTTTAAAAGATACGGAAAAATACTCTTTACAAAAAATCTCAATGAAATAATTTCACTGCGAAGAACGAAGAAACCAGCTTTGTGCTGAAATCATACATACTTTCCCCCGGCTTTCGTGTAATGTGGCCGCTATACACTGTGTTGTTGTGAGCAATATAAAAATTAAGAGGTTGTTATAATGAAGTTCTGTGCAATTATAAATTTTGGAGTAAAACTGCTTCTACTGCCCCTCATTCTGATCTTCCTGATGTGTGATTCGCATTTACGTGATCAGCGCAGGGTGTGTCCGGAACCTCCTCCGGGCATGGTCTGTGTTCCCGGCGGAAAGACCATTATCGGCAGGGCCCCGAAGGACCAGCAGGAGCAGCAGTCCGGTTCCCGGGTTGTTGCGGAATCTCCTGAAGGGATGGTTGCCGTTTCCGACGAAAAGACCATTGTCAGCATGGTGCCGAAGGATCGGCAGGAGCAGTGGTCTGATTCCAGGGTAACTGCGGAGGCACCCGATGGGATGGTTGCTGTTCCCGGAGGAAAAACTGTTGCTGGCAGAGAACCGGCCGGGGCCGGAAAAAGGAACCCCGGCTCCCGATGGGTGTATGAGAAATGGGACAACGAGACCTCCCGCGTGGAGATAGGTAACGACACTCCTGTGTATGAACTGGAACTCAGCACTTTTTTTATAGATAAATATGAAGTGACAAACGCTGAATATGATAAATGCGTCAAAGCGGGGCACTGTACCCGGTTTAAAAACTTCAGGCATCATCTCTATAACGGATTCAGGGGGCCGGACCAGCCGGCAGTCCCCGTTTCATGGGAAATGGCCTTCAATTACTGTAAGTGGGCCGGAAAAAGGCTTCCCACGGAAGCAGAGTGGGAAACTGTTGCACGGGGCGCACGGGAAGCAACGAAATACCCCTGGGGTGATGATAAACCCGACTGCACAAAGGCAAATTACCGCGGATGCGGGAAGCCTGGAACTGATTCGACGAAGAACGTCGGCAGCTATCCTGCGGGGCATTTCGGGGTATTTGACATGGCGGGTAACGGATATGAGTGGGTCCATGACTGGGCAAGTGAATCCAGAGCGAAATGCGGTGCGCCATGTGTCGGGAAGGACCCGAAAGGGCCCTGTAACGGGCGGTATCCCTGCAGCGGTCAAACGAAAAAGGTGCTCCGCGGCGGCAGCTTCTGGTGGCCTGCGGTGTACATGACGGGTACCGCACGGCGTCTTGAGCAGGTCAACAGCGGCGGCAACAGGCTGTCATTCCGTTGTGCGTCATCAACACCGTATCTTACGAAAGCTCCCGGGTGGATGATTGTTGATCCGCCTGCGGCGCTGACCAGCCCGAAACCGCTTTCTGAAGAACAGAAAAAAATCATGAGCTCCATAAAATTTGATCAGCTCGATACGCCTCTCTGTAACGAGGTCGCATGGTCGAAGGTGGACTGCAAGGACCCGCTTACCTACATTAAAAGCAACGAAAGCCAGCATTATCTGCTGATGCCCTATGTGAAAAATCTCGGAGGGGCGTATTTCGGAGTAGCGGCTGATGCGAATTATTCATTTATCGCGTATGCCAGAAGCAGATGGGCGTTTTTGATGGATTATGATATCACCATCGTTCGTCTGCACCGCATGCTTCGGGCCCTTATCCTGAAGAGTAATTCTCCCGGCGAATTTATAAATCTCTTCCGTCCTCACAACAGCAGTCGTGCTGAAAAAATAATCATTGACACCTATCCTGATGATCCGAAAATTGTTCGGACTGTTGCGGTATACCGCCATAACCGGGAAAAGCTTCTGTCCTACTATTACCAGAAGTCGCAACCCAACGCGCGTTTCGGTGATTTCGGATGGCTCCGGAATCCGGAAGCCTTTGCCTATATCAAACTCATGTATGAGCAGGGACGGATAGCGATTGTCGAAGGGAACCTTCTCCGGGGCGGCGCCATGCGTTCAATTGCGGAAACCGCGAAAAAACTCGGCACAGTACTGCGGATTTACTATCCCAGCAATGCCGAGGAAATGTGGCACCGGTTTCCCGACGTGTACCGGGAAAACCTCCGCCAGATGCCCTTTGATGAACGCTCCATTGCCATACGGACAATCTGGGCAAGCACCTATCCCCGTGGAAGAACGCAGCGGTTCTGGCACCGCATGGTCGGCGGGATATACTGGCATTATGTTGTCCATGGGGCCCTTGACTATCAGCAAAAAATTCAGTACCCCGAATATGATGAAGTCGATGCCTGGAAGTCTGAGCGTATTCCCATGGACAGTAAACTTCTGAGCATTATCAATCTTCCGGGTAAACTTCCAAAACTTTCAGTGGACTGGGCAAAATGCGAAGAATAACAGGAAGATACATAAGCATACGATGTGCTGTGTTGTGTGCAGCGCTCCTGCTCCTTGCGTCAGTCGGTACAACGCAGACAGCGGAAACACCGCTTCTGCTTCAGGAAATGACCTGGCCCGATGTGAAAGCATATCTTCAGCGGTGCGACATGGTTATTATTCCCCTCGGAAGCATTGAACAGCACGGACCTCATCTCCCCCTTGGCGCTGATACGTACGAGGCGTATGAAATGTCCAAGATGATTTCTGCGAAAACAGGGGTGGTTGTGGCGAAGGTGCTGTCGGTAGGGTACAGCGAAAGCCACATGGGTTTCCCCGGAACAATCACGATCAGCCAGGAGACAATGGAGCGCGTGCTGAAGGAAACAGCGGAGTCCCTGATCCGTCATGGTTTCAGAAAAATTATGTTTTTCAACTATCACGGGGGGAACAATCTCACACAAAGCAGGCTTGTGGCCCATATTAACAGGACCACTCCTGCAACCGCTGTGGCAATCGGTATTGGCGGCCCGATTCCCGGTGATGTGCCTCCCGGCACCTACGACAAAAATTTCGACTGGCACGCGGGTGTGGGGGAAACCTCTCTTATGATGTATCTGAAACCGGATCTGGTTCGGAAGGGCAGTATCCGCAACCCAGACATCCATTTTTCGGAGGAAGTCCTGAAGATTCAGAAATTAGCGGAAAAATATCCTCTCCTCAGCAATGTGTGGCATGCGCGGGTGGGCACCCATGAAAGCAGCGGAAAGGGCGGGGCAACCCATGAATTTTCCAGCAATGGTATATGGTCACTGAGCGACGTGACGAAAGCCAGCGCCGATCTCGGACAACGCCGGGTTGCAGCCATGGTGAAATCATCGGTGGACTTCATACATGCGTGGAAGGAACTGGGCCGGGTGGAATAGATGAAACGATGGACCATAAAAAGCGAGAGGAAACTTTTCTCTTCAAATGTTTTCGCGCTGCGTGAGCTCCGGTGCACCCATCCGGACAAAGAGGATGAATTCGGTTTTTATATTCTTAATTCCCCGGACTGGATCAATGTCGTTGCGGTAACAGAAGATGATAAAATTATTTTTGTCCGGCAGCACCGGCTGGGCACTGATGAATATACCTATGAAACGCCCGCCGGACTGATGGAAAAGGATGAAGATCCCTTCGATGCTGCCCGCCGGGAACTTCTTGAAGAAACCGGATATTCTCCGGGTTCTCTGCGCCTCATGAAAAAACTCTCCGCGAACCCCGCCATTCAGAATAATTATATTTACTTTTTCTGCGCCACGGGATGTACAGGGATTTCGGAACAGGACCTCGATCTTCAGGAGGATATTGATGTTGAACTCTATACGGAAGATCAGGTGGTGAATATGATTGAAGAGGGTGTTATAAACCATTCAATCATCGTGAATGCCCTGAACCTGTATTTTTCTGATAAAAAAAGAACGGACCTTATATCTACCGACTAAAGAGACCGGCAATGAATATCCGCAGACCTGTTCTCGTTATAATAGCGCTTCTCCTTGTTGCCATGGAACCGGTGAACGGCTCAGATGATGACTTTGATTATTTTGCATCTCTTTCCTATTATTCCTGTCCGGTAACATCCAGAGAATGGAGCATAACAGTGTACAGGAAACAACAGAGAATTTCAATCGATATCGATAACTATCAGAACCGGACAGTGAAACAGCCCTTTGACGGGGATCAGTATCTGAAGCTTGTGGATTTTCTTAACAGAAAAGGAATCTGGCGCGTAAAGGGGAATTTCTCAAAAAAATCAAAAAACTGTTATTATGAAATGAAAGTGAGTTCCGGCGGATACACCAACAGCTTTCGGGTAGAATCGGGGCCGGTCCTTTCAGGAGAAAGCTCACGGTACAGGGAGATGATACGCTATTTTACCAATATTGCACGGACTGTGCTGGAGAAATAGCGGCCTGGTCAGTTGAATTCCCTGCAGGACTGCATAATATCGCCGGATAATTCATTAGCGGGGATAGTAAGGCAGAGAATTGAAGAATCTTTCAGCGTGCGGAAGAGGATGATACGGCTCTTCCCCTCAATATCCTGTATGACACAGCCCTCTTTATGGTGTACGATATATCTGATGAAGGGATTGTCTCCCAGTCTGAAACCTGTCATCGCGGTCTGGGGGTGCGATACTATCGTCCCGCGGGAATCCACAATATAGTAATATCCGGACTTTCCGACTCTTTTCCTGCTCAGGTTTCTGATACTGAGAGTGCTGCGATTTAGGGTGTTCATGGTCAGGGCGATATCATCCTGAACCGAAGCGCTGCTGGCAATACTTCCATGACTGCAGTTCATCACGGATACGGAAATAAGAATCCAGTATAGTAGAAAAACAGGTCTTTGCGCCATTTGTTGACTCCCCGAATGGTTTCCCGTGACTGTTTGTGCCGCTGGTTACTATATAACAGCAGGTTATAATAGATGAACAGCATTTTTTGAAAAAAATATAGTTTACTTTAAATCTGTTTAAAATATATATTGACAACAATGAATCGCTTTGTATCATTAGTATCTTGAAACATTTTTTAACTGTGCACTCATACAGATATGGGGCATGGTTTTTCTACACAAAATACGGAGGAAGAACATGTTGAAAAAGCTTCTTTTGATCACTATGTGTTTAGCTGTAGCTATTTTATTATATCCTTTGGCATACTCTCAAACACCAGCTCCTTCAGAAGAGCAGAAGGTTGCCGGGGAACAGGCTGACACAGGCGGAACACAGCAGGAAGCCCCTGCCCAGGCTGAAACTCAACCGGCGCTGCAGGAAGCTACACAGGAGCCCCAGGCGGAGATAGTCAAGGCCGGTGCGGAAGCAAGGACCTTTGTTCAGGGAATTAACACCTATGTGAATTCACAGGTTAAATTTAAACTCACTGCCAAAGACAACCTTCTTGCTGATAAGATCGAATACAGGATAAACGACAGCGAAGTACAGATTTATCAGGACCCTTTTAACCTTCCCGTTGAAGGAAAACAGGTAATTACGTATTACGGGGTTGATAAAATCGGAAACAGGGAAGATGCGAAGTCATTGCGGGTTGTTGTTGATAATACCCCTCCTTCAATTCTTGTTACTTCCGACAAGCCGGTGTTGCGGTCGGGAGACAAAGTATATGTTTCCAAGGATTTCACATTCCGCATAGATGCACGGGATGAGAGTTCCGGGCTTGCGAAAGTGGAATATTCCCTTAATGGAACAGATTACAAAGTGTACAGAGCTCCTTTTAGTATCGCCAATGAAGGCGCTATTAACCTTAAGGTAAGAGCGTTTGACAATGTGGCCAATGTTCAGGAACAGTTTGTCATGAAGATATATGATGAGCAGGGCAAGGAAGTTGAAGTGAAAGACTCTGTTTTCGCTGTTCAGACAGATAATGTTGCTCCTGCAGTTGAAATTAAAGCTGACCGTGAACTTATTCAGAAGTCCGGAAGAAATATTGCTTCCAACGAAGTAAAGTATTCGGTGATCGCGACAGATGAAGCATC